>NZ_JBHWMB010000007.1:15655-49861 GCF_042730015.1 Streptomyces sp. NPDC059957
GTGGGGGGGTGGGGGTGGGGGGGGGGGGGGGAAGGGGAGGGTTTGGTGTTGGGGGTTTGGGTAGGGTGGGTTGCTTCTGGGGTTGGGGGGGTGTTGTGGGGGTCCCTCCCCTCCGGATCTCCGCCCCCCCGCACTCCGTCAAGCGGTTACTTCGCGCCGAAGGTGAGGGTCAGCTGCGGCTTGGCGTCCACGGCCGTGGACTCCGAGGACCAGAGCCACAGCGGGTTGGTACCCGTGCTCGTCAGGGCCAGGCTGTAGCTGGATCCCAGCACCGCGGACAGCGCGGTGGTGTTCAGCGAGGTGCTCTGCACCGCCGAACCGTCCGGCACGCCCGCGAAGGAGCCGAGCGGGGTGGTGCCCAGGGTGGGCTTGCTGTTGAAGGTCGTGCCCGCCCCGCTCCAGGTACCGGTGACCGGGACCACGGAGACGGTGTCGGTGGTGCCGGCACTCGCCACGGTGGTGGTCTTGATCTGGAGGGACGCGGACTTCAGCACCGTGCCGGCCGGGGCGGCCGGGATGTCGAAGCGCAGGTACGTCTCGTAGGCCGCGGTGCCGCGGACGGCCAGCGAGGTGGACGTGCCGTAGGCGGTGCTGGGGGCGCCCTGGTTGATGTAGGTGTCCTCGGTCGCGGTGACCTTGGAGACCGTGTCGGTGGCGGCCTTGGCCAGGTTGAAGTGGTTCTTGACCTGGGCCTCGGTCAGCACCTTCGGGTAGACGGCCGTCTCGTCGAGCAGGCCGGCGAAGTAGTTGCTGGTCGGACGCGAGGCCCAGCCGGCGAGGTTGTCGCCGCCGACGTGCCAGTAGCCCTCGATCTGCTGGTGGCCGGTGACGTTGTTGCTGCTCTTGAGCTGGCCGTCCACGTACAGCGCCATGCCGGAGGGGCCCTGGGTGGCGACCACGTGGTGCCACTTGTTGTCGTTGTACGTGTCGAACAGGCCGGTGGAGACCGTCTTCGTGCCGTTCGCGTTGACTCCGAAGAAGATCCGACCCGTGTTGGTCATGTAGATGTTCTTGTCGTAGTTGTTGCTGTTGCGGCTCTGGTTGTTGCCGAAGCCGATCAGCTTGCCACCGCGGGTGGTGTTGGTCTTGACCCAGGTCTCCAGGGTGTAGCTGCTGCCGACCGTCTGGCGGTGGTCGCTGTACACCTGCTGGGTGCTGCCGTTGAAGCCCATGGCCGTGCTGGCACCGGTGATCGCACCCGGGGTCTGGCGCAGCGCCGGGGCGTTGTACTGGATGCCGCTGATGTTGCCGGAGACCGAGGAGTCGGCCACGTACGGGCTGACGACGTCGTCGTAGCGCCAGTACAGGTGGGCGCCGTCCTCGCGGACCTGGTGGGGGTACGCGCTGACCGCGGTCGGGACCGCGACCGAGACGGTGGCCGACAGCGGGCTGGTGTTGCCCGCGGCGTCGGTGGCGGTGACCCGGTAGCTGTAGGAAGCGCCGGCCTTGACCGTGGCGTCCGTCCAGGAGGCCTGTCGGCGCAGCCACTCCAGGGAGCTCGCGCTGACGGTGGCGATCGGGGTCGCGGAGCCGTTGCGGTAGATGCGGTAGGTCAGCTTGCTGTCGTCCGCGTCGTAGCTGGTGCGCCAGCGGACCTGGACCTCGCCGGGCTTGACGCTGGAGACGCTGGCGACCGGGGTGGTCGGGGCGCCGACGTCGCCGGTGGAGGCGAAGCGGGTCAGGGCCTGCTGCGCCTTGCCGTTGATGAGGGTGAACTCACCGCCGACCCACATGTACTTGGTGGTGTCCTTCTCCGCGATGGCCATCACGCGCGGGCCGATGCCCTCGCCGAGGCCGTCATTGGCGGTGGGGTGCCAGCCGAGCTTGCCCGGGCTGCGCACGAAGCCGTTCACGGCCGACGGGGCATCGAGGCCGCCGTTGCCCCAGTCGGTGTTCTGCGCCAGCAGGAAGTGGCGCTTGCCGTCGGGGAACTCGCCCTCGGAGCTGCAGTTGTGCGCGTGCGAGGAGCTGTAGAGGACTCCGTCGTACGGCAGCACCCACTGGGTCGCGCCCAGGCACTGGTCGCGCCACTTCTCGTTGAAGTCGGTGGCGAGGGCGACGCGGCCGTCGAAGCCGCCCGTGCCCTCGGCGCCGGTGTAGTAGCCCGTGCCGTCGGCCGCGATGGACTTGATGACCGACATCGTGGGGATGGTGCCGTACGTCTTGGTGACGGCGCCGGTGGTGGCGTTCACGACGGCGAGCGCGTGGCTCTGGGCGCCGTTGACGGTGAAGAAGTCACCGCCCAGCAGGATGTTCTTGCCGTCGTTGCTGACCTGGAGCGCGCGGCCGGGCTCGTCGACATTGGCGACGAAAGGCAGAAGCGCACCGGAGGTGGCGTCGACCGCGGCGAACCGCTCACGGGTCGAGCCCTCGACGGTGCTGAAGTCCCCTCCCGCGTACAGGGTGTCGTCGGTCGCCGTGAGCGCGCGCACGGTGGCCGGGAACTGCGGGTCGAACGAGGCCTTGGGGGAGCAGGTCGCGATGTCGATCGCGGCGACGCTGGAGACCGGGGTTCCGTTGACGGCACCGAAGTAGCCGCCCGCGTACAGGGTCTTCTTGTCCTTCGAGACGGTGAGCGCGCGCACGGTCGCGGTGCCCTCGCCGATGGTGAAGGAGAGCTTGCAGGAGGTGGGGGCGCCGGTCGCCGCGTCGAGCGCGACGAAGTTCACGGCTTCCTGCTCGCTGCCGGCCGCGCCGGCGGGCGGGCGGACGGCCGAGAAGGTGCCGCCCGCGAAGACCGTGCCGTTGGCCTCGGCCATCGCCCAGACGATCCCGTTGGGCTGCCACGTCGGCAGCTCGTCGGCGGTGAAGGCCACCGGCTGCGTGATGGCCGACGCCTCGGGTATGAGCACCAGGCCCATCGCAGTGCCGGCGCCGGCCAGTGACAGTGCGAGGGCAGCAGTCAGCCCTCTGGATCTACGCATGAGCCCCCCAGGGCAATTGCCCGTCTTGAATGGCTGGTTCGAGAACTATCAGAACAGCCATATGTACTGGCGCAGACTAGGGCTCACGCGAGGGCCTGGTCACCACGCTCGACCCATTGCTACCAATTTGGAATCAACGGGTCCGACATGGATGGAGCACTACGGACATACGGCAGATTTACCCCGGCCGCACCCGCCAACAGGGGCGCGAACGGCCGGGACAGGGCAAATCGTAGGCGAAATATATGGCCTCAGCGGTCGATGCGGACGTTGGCGCCCGCCAGTTGGTCCTCGACCTGCCGGATATCGGAATCGACCATGATCCTGGCCAGTTCGGCCACCAGGACCGTCGGCTTCCAGCCGAGCAGGTCATGGGCCTTGGAGGCGTCGCCGATCAGCGCGTCGACCTCGCTGGGGCGCTCGTACTTGGGGTCGTAGCGAACGTGGTCGTTCCAGTCGAGACCGGCGTGCGTGAAGGAGGCCTCGACGAACTCGCGCACGGTGGCGGCGACGCCGGTGGCCACGACGTAGTCGGTGGCCTCGTCCTGCTGGAGCATCCGCCACATCGCGTCCACGTACTCCGGGGCGTAGCCCCAGTCGCGGACGGCGTCGAGGTTGCCGAGGTAGAGCTTCTCCTGGAGGCCCGCCTTGATCCGGGCGACCGCGCGGGTGATCTTGCGGGTCACGAAGGTCTCGCCGCGGCGCGGGGACTCGTGGTTGAAGAGGATCCCGTTGACGGCGAACATCCCGTACGCCTCGCGGTAGTTCACCGTGGTCCAGTACGCGAACACCTTCGCGGCGCCGTACGGGCTGCGCGGGTGGAACGGGGTGGCCTCGTTCTGCGGGGGCGGGGTGGCGCCGAACATCTCCGAGGAGGAGGCCTGGTAGATGCGGGTGTCCACGCCGCTGGCCCGGATCGCCTCCAGCAGGCGCAGGGCGCCGAGGCCGGTCACGTCGCCGGTGTAGAGCGGGGCGTCGAAGGAGACGCGGACGTGCGACTGGGCACCGAGGTTGTAGACCTCGTCGGGACGTATGTCACGGAGCAGGTTCACCAGGGCGACGCCGTCGGAGAGGTCGGCGTGATGCAGCACGAGGGAACGGTTCGCCGTCTGCGGGTCCTGGTAGATGTGGTCGATCCGCTCCGTGTTGAAGCTGGAGGACCGCCGCACGAGCCCGTGCACCGTGTAGCCCTTGGAGAGCAGGAGCTCTGCGAGGTACGAGCCGTCCTGCCCGGTGACGCCGGTGATCAGCGCGGTCTTGCCCATTGGGTCCCCCTGGGGATCGTTGCGTTGCGGTCTGGCTGCGCCCCGGGACTGCGGTTCCGGAGCTGCGGTTCGGGGCGGTGCCCCGGGTGTGGCTCGGGGCGACCCCCGGATGTGGCCCGGGGTCACGCCTCGTCGTACGGGTCGGTGCGGGGTCCCGGGACCCGGCTCGAGGCCAGGCTCCGGAGTCCGGCCCGGGGGCAGGTCCCGGAATCGGGTCCGAGACCGGGGCCCCGAGAGCGGCTCGGGGGCAGGTCCCGGAATCCGGCTCGAGGCCAGGCTCCGGAGTCCGGCCCGAGAGTCCGGTCCGAGGCCAGGCCCCGGAGTGCGGCCCGGGGCCGCGCCCCCGGTTTTCGGGCCGGCCGCCGGATGCGGAGTGGGGCCGGGCCCGCGATGCTGCTCGGGTCCGCCGCCAGGGGGCTGGAGACGGGTACCGGATGGGTACCGTACACGCTCCCCCCGGAGCCCCTGCCGCCGGATCGGGCCCCCTCGCCCCCTTGCGGTGCGGTATGCACCGAACTGGCCCGGGCCGCCCGAAATCCACCCTGCGCCCGCCCCCGGAATCCGGGACCGGGACGGCCCCGGAAGCACGGCCCGGGGTGGCCCGGGGGGCGGGACGCCCGGGCGGGGGCGGGGCTCCCCCGTAAAACCGCGGACAGCGGACTGGCATCATCGGCGGTATGACAAGTTCGCCGTTCCTTGCCCCGAACGCCCGTATCTTCGTCGCCGGCCACCGCGGCCTCGTGGGGTCCGCGGTCGTCCGCCGGCTCACCGCCGAGGGGTACGAGGTGCTCACCCGCGGCCGCGCCGACCTCGATCTGCGCGACGGCGCCGCGACCGCGGCGTACCTGCGGGACGTCCGGCCCGACGCCGTCGTCCTGGCCGCCGCCAAGGTCGGCGGGATCATGGCCAACAGCACGTTCCCGGTGCAGTTCCTGGAGGACAACCTCAAGATCCAGCTGAGCGTCGTCGCCGGTGCGCACGCCGCGGAGGTGGGCCGGCTGCTGTTCCTCGGCTCCTCCTGCATCTACCCCAAGCTGGCCCCGCAGCCCATCAGCGAGGACGCCCTGCTGACCGGCCCGCTGGAGCCGACGAACGAGGCGTACGCCCTGGCGAAGATCGCCGGCATCGTCCAGGTCCAGTCGTACCGCAAGCAGTACGGGGCCTCGTACATCTCCGCCATGCCCACGAACCTCTACGGCCCGGGCGACAACTTCGACCTGGAGACCTCGCACGTCCTGCCCGCCCTCATCCGCCGCTTCCACGAGGCCGCGGCCGAGGGGCGGGGCGAGCTCACGCTGTGGGGATCGGGGACGCCCCGCCGGGAGTTCCTGCACGTGGACGACCTGGCCGCCGCCTGCGCCGTGCTGCTGCGCGAGTACGACGGCGCCGAGCCGGTGAACATCGGCTGCGGCGAGGACCTGACCATCAAGGCCCTCGCGGAGACCGTCGCCGAGGTCACCGGCTTCCGCGGCAGGCTCGCCTGGGACACCTCCAAGCCCGACGGCACGCCCCGCAAGCTGCTGGACGTGACCCGGCTGCGCGCCCTCGGCTGGAAGCCCGCGGTCCCGCTGCGCGAGGGCATCGCCGCGACGTACGCCTGGTGGCGCGAGCAGAACGGCGAGCAGAACGGCGAGCACAGCGGCGAGCAGGCCCGCGGGCAGAGCTGATCCCAAAGCGAGGTTCCCCGGTGCCTCAGTACGCTCCGCGACCGTCGACCACGGCGCGGAGCGTGCGGCCCATGACGTCGACGTCACTGGTGAACGACCAGTTGTCCACGTACTGCAGGTCGAGCTGGATCGTTTCGTCCCACGAGAGGTCGGACCGCCCGCTGATCTGCCACAGCCCGGTCATCCCGGGCCGCACGGCGAGCCGGCGCAGTTCGACCTCGTCGTACTCCGCCACCTCCTCCGGCAGCGGCGGACGCGGGCCGACCAGTGACATGTTGCCCGCCACCACATTGATCAGCTGCGGCAGTTCGTCCATGGACGTGCGGCGCAGCAGCCGGCCCACCCGGGTCACCCGGGGGTCACGGCGCATCTTGAACATCAGGCCGTCGTTCTCGTTGGACCCGGACAGCTCGGCCTTCCGCGCATCGGCGTCCACGACCATCGTGCGGAACTTCCACATGACGAACGGGACCCCGTCGCGGCCGATGCGCCGCTGCCGGTAGAAGGCCGGACCGCGCGAGCCGAAGCGGATCGCCAGGACCATCGCGAGGAAGGCCGGCGACAGCAGGACCAGTCCGAGCGCCGCGCCGGCGCGGTCCAGTACCGACTTCAGCAGGGGCTGCACGCCCCGGCTCACCGGCGGCGCCACCCGCAGTATGGGCAGGCCGCCCGCGGACAGGGTCTCCAGCCGCTTGACGGAGACCTCCACCAGGCCGGGGAATATCGCCAGTTCGAGCCCGGCGTCGTGCAGGGCCCAGGAGATCCGGCGCAGCCGCTCCCCCGCGAGCCGGGCCCCCGGTGCGACGAGCACCAGGTCGGCGCGGTGGGCGGCGACGGCGTCGAGCACGGCGGTGGAGTCCCCGTTCGGGGACTGCGCCGCCGCGGAGCCGAGCCGCGCGGCCACGGGCACCCCGCTGTCCAGCGCGCCGGGGCCCACCGGGACCACTCCGACCACCACGTAGGGGTGGTCGGTGCGCGCGGCGAGGTGCCCGATGACGGATTCGGCGGCGTCGAGCTCGCCGACGACCAGCACCCGGCTCACCGCCTGGGCCTCGCGCCGGGCGCCGGAGAGGTGGCGGTAGGTCAGTTTGTGGCAGGCGACGGTGATGAGCAGGGCGGGCACGAGGGCGCCGAGGGCGGACAGCCGGGGGGTGTTCTCACCGGTGATCACGCGGGCCACGGCGAGCACGCCGATCAGAATCAGCCAGTCGTGTACGACCGGGAGGACTCCCCGGGATTCTCCGAGGGAGCGGCCCGCGTAGCGCCGGCGCATCAGCTGCACGCCGGTCCAGGCCAGGGCCGCGCCGATGGCGCAGTAGAGGGGCCGTGCCTGCTGGGCGGCCTCGAAGACCAGGCCGACGGGGACTCCCGCGCCGATCAGGTCCGCCGCGACCGCGGCGGGCAGGTACCAACGGGCCTTGTCGCCGAGGCCCCGGGCCGGCATGGCCGACGCCCGGGCCGCGTCGGCCACTCTTTGCACAGGTATATGGACATGCCTCATGGGCCCCCCTGGCACGTGGTCTATGACGGTGGCGCCGGTCCGCAGCTTCCCCAAACAGTGGACATCAGACGCACCGGGAAACAGTACGACAAACGCCAGTACGGTAAACGCCGTTTCGGGGAACCGGACATCTTGTTGCCCAAGCGTTAGCGATCGGCGGTCCGCGATCCGGCCGCGGGACCCTCCTTTCTCATTCCAAAGTGAATGTTCCGCATACCGGATACGTCTCTTCGGACAACGAACGATTTCAGGCCAACCTTTTGACGCGGCCCTGACATCACGGCGCTCAGATGGCACTCTTCGACCGTTCTTCGCACCAGCCCGATCTGCCCGGAGGCCCACCCAGCCATCCGGAACCCCCCTTGCAGAAGGAGTCTGCGTTGAGTCCCACCCCCCAGCGGCGTGCCACCACGGCCGGCGCGCTTGTTGCCGCGGCCGCTCTCCTCGCCGTAGGCATCCAGACAGGATCCGCCAACGCCGACGCCACCGAGTCGCAGGCCGGACAGGTCGCCCAGGCCAACCCGGGCGCGGCCAATCTCAAACTCAGCGCTTCGGAGCGTGCGACGCTCCTGGCCGAGGCCAACTCCACCACCGTGCAGGCTGCCAAGGCGCTCGGCCTCGGCAGCGGCGAGAAGCTCATCGTCCGCGACGTGGTCAAGGACGTGGACGGCACCACCCACACCTCGTACGAGCGCACCTACAACGGCATACCGGTGCTCGGCGGTGACCTGACCGTCCGCGCCAAGGGCGGCGTCACCAAACTCGTCACCAAGGCCACCAACCACGACCTGAAGGTGGACACCACCGCCACCGTCGCGCCGTCCGCCGCGGAGAGCCAGGCGGTCTCCGCCGCCAACGCCGAGGGCTCCAAGGAGGCCAAGGCCACCAAGGGCGCCCGCAAGGTGATCTGGGCGGCCGAGGGCGCTCCGGTCCTCGCCTTCGAGACCGTCGTCGGCGGCCTCCAGCACGACGGCACGCCCAGCGAGCTGCACGTGGTGACCAACGCCAAGACCGGCGCGAAGATCACCGAGTGGCAGGCCGTCAAGAACGGCACCGGCAACACCATGTACAGCGGCCAGGTGACGATCGGCACCTCGCAGTCGGGCAGCAACTTCACGCTGAACGACGCGACGCGCGGCGGCCACAAGACCAACAACCTGAACCGGGCGACCTCCGGCACCGGCACCCTCTTCTCCGGCCCCGACGACATCTGGGGCAACGGCCTGCCGGCCAACCTGGAGACGGCCGCCGCCGACGCCCACTACGGCGCGCAGGTGACGTGGGACTACTTCAAGAACGTCCACGGCCGCAACGGTCTGCGCAACGACGGGGTCTCCCCGTACAGCCGGGTCCACTACGGCAACAACTACGTGAACGCCTTCTGGGACGACTCCTGCTTCTGCATGACGTACGGAGACGGTGACGGCAACGCCAAGCCCCTCACCTCCACCGACGTGGCCGCGCACGAGATGACGCACGGCCTGACCTCGGTCACCGGCAACATGACGTACGCCGGTGAGCCGGGCGGTCTGAACGAGGCCACCTCCGACATCTTCGCGGCGGCGGTCGAGTTCTACGCGGCCAACCCGCAGGACGTCGGCGACTACCTGGTCGGCGAGAAGATCGACATCCGCGGCAACGGCACCCCGCTGCGCTACATGGACAAGCCGAGCAAGGACGGCTCGTCGAAGGACGCCTGGTACTCGGGCATCGGCTCGATCGACGTCCACTACTCCTCGGGCCCGGCCAACCACTGGTACTACCTGGCCTCCGAGGGCTCGGGCGCCAAGGTCGTCAACGGCGTGAGCTACGACTCGCCGACCTCCGACGGCCTCCCGGTCACCGCGATCGGCCGTGACGCCGCGTCCAAGATCTGGTTCCGCGCCCTGACCACCAACCTGTTCAGGTCGAACACCAACTACGCGGCCGCCCGTACCGCCACACTGCAGGCCGCTGCCGACCTGTACGGCGCCGGCTCGACCACGTACAACAACGCCGCGAACGCCTGGGCCGCCATCAACGTCGGTCCGCGCATCGTGAACGGCGTCACGGTCACCAACCCGGGCAACCAGACCACCGTCACGGGCAGCGCCGTCAGCCTCCAGGTCCAGGCCACCAGCACCAACGCGGGTGCCCTGAGCTACGCGGCCACCGGACTGCCGGCCGGGCTGTCGATCAACTCCTCCAACGGCCTGATCTCGGGTACGGCCTCCACGGCGGGCACGTCCAACGTGACCGTAACGGTGACCGACTCGGCGAACCAGACCGGGACGGCGGCGTTCACCTGGACGGTCGGCACCTCGCAGCCGAACGTCTTCGAGAACACCACCGACTACGCGATCGCCGACAACGCGACGGTCGACTCCCCGATCACCGTGAACCGGACGGGCAACGCCCCGACCGCGCTCAAGGTGGACCTCAACATCCTCCACACCTACATCGGTGACCTGAAGGTCGACCTCGTCGCCCCCGACGGCACCCTGTACAACCTGCACAACCGCACCGGTGGCAGCGCGGACAACATCATCAAGTCCGTCAACGTCAACGCCTCCTCCGAGGTGGCCCAGGGCGTGTGGAAGCTCCGGGTCAACGACAACGCGAACCTCGACACCGGCAAGATCGACAGCTGGAAGCTCACCTTCTGACCCCCACCGGGGCCGTCGGTGAACCAGAGCTGAACCGCTAGATCACGGGGCCGCCCGGGAGAAGACCTCCCCGGGCGGCCCTGTTCCATTCCGCCACCCCCCACCCCACCCCCCGTTCCATAAGCCCCGCCGGGCAGGGTCCGGCGCCCCTGAGGGCCGGGACCTTCGGCGCCCTTCGGCGGGCGGCTCCCGGGTCATAGTGGATTTCAGCGAACCTACGGAACCGTAGGTTCGGGTGATTCCGAGGACGTGACCCATGCCGCAGACCCCCACGACAGCCCCCGCCGTGCAGCACCCCTGGCTGATCCAGGGCGGCATGGGCGTCGGCGTCTCCGGCTGGCGGCTGGCCCGGGCCGTCTCCGGCGAGGGCCAGCTGGGCGTGGTCTCCGGGACGGCCCTGGACGTCGTACTGGCCCGCGTGCTGCAGACCGGCGACCCCGGTGGCCACGCCCGCCGGGCCCTGGCGGCCTTCCCGCTGCCGGAGCTGGCCCAGTCCGCCCTCGACCTCTACTTCCGTGAGGAAGGCCTCGCGGACGGCATGGCGATGCGCACCACCCCGCGGCTGCGGGCGACGGGCGGCTCGCAGGCCGAGATCCTCACCGTCCTCGGCAACTTCGTCGAGGTCTGGCTCGCCAAGGAGGGACACGACGGTGTCATCGGCATCAACTACCTGGAGAAGATCCAGCTCGCCACGGCCCCCGCAATGTTCGGCGCGATCCTGGCAGGCGTCGACTACGTGCTCGTGGGCGCGGGAGTCCCCGGTCAGATCCCTGCCCTCGCCTCGAGGCTGGCGCGCTACGAACGCTGCGTGACCAAGATCTACGTGGAAGGCGACGAGGAGCCCCTGGAGCACCTCTTCGACCCCGCGGCCCTGCTCGCCGGGCACCTGCCCGGCCCGCTGCGCCGCCCCCACGTGCTGGCCATCGTCTCGCTCCCGGTCCTGGCCACCTACCTGGCCCGGGACGAGATCACCCGCCCCGACGGCTTCGTGATCGAGACCAGCCAGGCCGGCGGCCACAGCGCCCCGCCGCGCGGGCCGATGAAGCTCGACGAGGACGGCGAGCCGGTCTACGGCCCGCGCGACAGCCCCGACCTCGCCAAGATGGCGGCGCTCGGGCTGCCGTTCTGGCTCGCCGGCGGACAGGCCGGCCCCGAGGCCGTGGCCCGGGCGCTCGCCGAGGGCGCGGCCGGGGTCCAGATCGGCAGCGCGTTCGCCCTGTGCGAGGAGTCCGGGATGGCCCGCCACCTGCGCGAGGAGGTGCTGGACCGGGCCCACGCGGGCACCCTCTCGGTCCGCAACGACCCCGAGGCCTCCCCCACCTCGTTCCCCTTCAAGGTGGCGGACCTGCCGGGGACGGTCTCCGAGCCGGAGGTGTCCGAAGCCCGGCGCCGGGTCTGCGACCTCGGGTTCCTGCGCACCCCCGTACGGGGTCCGCGCGGTCTGGTCTACCGGTGCGCGGCCGAGCCGGTGGCCGCGTACCTCCGCAAGGGCGGCGAGGCCTCCGACACCAAGGGCCGCCAGTGCCTGTGCAACGGCCTGCTGGCCACGATCGGACTGGCCCAGCGGCGGCCGCACGGCCGGGTGGAGCCCCCGCTGGTCACGATCGGCAAGGACCTGTCCTTCCTCCCTAGGCTCGCCCCGAACGCCGAGCCCTACACGGCCGCGGACGTGGTGCGGTGGCTCGCTGCGGGCGCGGACCGGCCCGCCGGCAGCTGAGCCCCCGGGGCAGGTGAAGGGCCCGGCTCCCCTGGGGGAGCCGGGCCCTTCGCGGTCCGCGGGATCAGCCGATGGAGCGGAAGACCGAGTCGAGGATGTCCGAGGTCTTGGCGGCCGGCGCCTTGGCGGCGCGCCCGCCGATGCTGCGGTCCTCGTCGTCGCGCCAGTCGCCGCGGCCGTCGTAGCCGTCCTCGTCGCGCCAGTCGTGGTGGCCGCCGCCGTGGTGGTGGTCGTCGTCGACCGGCTTGAAGTACACCGAGGCCACCGCCGTGTTCCGCAGCCGCTCGCCCGGCTCCAGCTCCGCCTCGGGGACCCCGCCGCAGCTGCGGTTGCTGTAGACCACCGCGAGGGATTCGGTCTCGTTCGTCACCTCGAAGGCCGGCCGGTTCTCGGTGGTGCCCGTCAGCCGGTAGCAGGTGTCGTTGTCCCCCGGACGGATCTGCCCGTGGCGGCGGTCTCCGTCGCTGTCGGTGTACCGGTAGTACAGGGTTCCGAGGCGCTCGCGGTCGTCGTGGTCGTTGGCGTACGACAGCCCGGCGGTCGGCAGGACGAGCGCGAGGGCGCCCGTGAGCGCGATGGCGGTGGTGCGAAGACGCATGGGGAGTCCGTTCCTCGGGTTCCTCGGATGCCAGGTCCGGTTGGCATCCGCGGGCAGCGTAGGAGCGGACCGGCCCGATGAAACGGTTCGGCACGGCAGCGCGTTCGAAGGTTCACCCTCCCGGTCCCTTCCCGCGGGGACGTGCCCTACGGGCGCGCTGTACACGTACCTGACCGAGCGGATCGGCGCGGTGGACGGTGTGGGGCAGGTGGAGGTGATCCCGGCCCTGCGCAGCGTCAAGCGGGCCGGGATGCTGGTGGAGGACGGGCGGCTGGTGGACCCGCCGCCCGCCCCCTGAACGCCTGCCGCCGGGACGGCTAGCGCAGCACCACGCCGCCTCCCGGGTCCGTGTCCATGCCCGTGGCGGGGCCCGCGACCAGGCCCAGTTCGGCCGGGGTCGCCAGGAGCGGGTGCGCCGGCATGATCCGTACGGTGTAACCGAAGGGCCCCGTACGGTCGAGGGCGAGCGGGCCCTCGTACAGCCAGCGGCCCTCCAGGTCGGGTCCGCCGGCGGGCTTGAGCGGGAAGGCCCGCCCGCCCTGGATCACGTCCTGCGCGTCGACCCGGCCCGCGACGGCCTGGACCTCCACGTCCTCGGGCGCCAGGGCGTCGAGGGAGACCTGCACGCGCAGGGTGAGGGTGGCCCCGAGTTCGGCGGTGCCGCCGACCGGGCCCGCCGTCAGGGCCTCCACGTGCTCGACGGTGAGCTGCGGCCAGGCCGCGCGGACCCGCCCCTTCCACCAGGCGAGGTCCCGCGCCGCGTCCGGGGTCAGGGCGCGGTGGGAGAGCGCGGCCGGAGCGTAGAGGCGCTCCACGTACTCCCGCACCATGCGCCCCGCGAGCACCTTGGGCCCCAGGGAGACGAGGGTGCGCCGGACCATCTCGATCCACCGCACCGGGAGTCCGGCCTGTCCGGCCCGGTCGTAGAACCGGGGTGCGACCCGGCCCTCGATCAGGTCGTAGAGGGCGTTCGCCTCCAGGTCGTCGCGGCGGTCCTCGTCCGCGCCGAGTCCGTCGGCGGTCGGGATGGCCCAGCCGAAGTCCGGCTCGAACCATTCGTCCCACCAGCCGTCCAGGACGGACAGGTTGAGGCAGCCGTTGAGCGCCGCCTTCATCCCGCTGGTGCCGCAGGCCTCCAGCGGGCGCAGCGGGTTGTTCAGCCAGACGTCGCAGCCCGGGTAGAGCTTCTGGGCCATGGCCATGCCGTAGTCGGGCAGGAACACGATCCGGTGGCGCACGCGGGGGTCGTCCGCGAACCTCACCAGTTCCTGGACGAGCCGCTTCCCGCCGTCGTCTGCGGGGTGTGCCTTGCCCGCGACCACGATCTGCACGGGCCGGTCGGGGTCCAGCAGCAGGCGGCGCAGCCGGTCGGGGTCGCGCAGCATCAGTGTGAGCCGCTTGTAGGACGGCACCCGGCGGGCGAACCCGATGGTCAGCACGTCCGGGTCGAGGACGGAGTCCACCCAGCCCAGCTCGGCGTCGGCGGCCCCGCGCTGGCGCCAGGAGGCGCGCAGGCGGTCCCGTACCTCTTGTACGAGCTGCTCCCGGAGCACCCGGCGCAGGTCCCAGACGTCCTGGTCGGGGATGTCCGCGACGGCGTCCCAGCGCTGCGAGCCGCCGACGGAGAGCGCGTCCTCGGTGCGGCCGGCGCCGATCTGCTTCGCGCCGAGCCGGACGACCTCGGGCGCCACCCAGGTCGGGGCGTGCACTCCGTTGGTCACCGAGGTGATGGGGACGTCGGCGGGGTCGAATCCCGGCCACAGCCCGGCGAACATCCCGCGGCTGACGGCGCCGTGCAGGGTGGAGACCCCGTTGGCCCGCTGGGCCAGGCGCAGGCCCATCACCGCCATGTTGAACACCCCGGGGTCGCCGCCGGGGTAGGTCTCGGCGCCGAGGGCCAGGATCCGGTCGACGGGTACGCCGGCCAGTTCGCCGCCCTCGCCGAAGTGGCGGGCGACCAGGGCCCGGTCGAAGCGGTCGATGCCGGCGGGGACGGGGGTGTGCGTGGTGAACACGGTGCCGGCCCGGACGGCTTCGACGGCGGCGTCGAAGCCGAGTCCCTGCGCTCCCTCCAGTTCCCTTATGCGCTCGAGTCCCAGGAACCCGGCGTGGCCCTCGTTGGTGTGGAAGACCTCGGGGTCGGGATGCCCGGTGATCCGGCAGTAGGCCCGTACGGCCCGGACTCCCCCGATCCCCAGCAGCATCTCCTGCAGCAGCCGGTGGTCGCTCCCGCCGCCGTACAGCCGGTCGGTCACCTCGCGGGCGACGGCGTCGTTCTCCTCGACGTCGGAGTCGAGGAGCAGCAGCGGCACCCGGCCCACGCGGGCCTGCCAGACGTGTGCGTGCAGGGCCCGGCCGCCGGGGAGGCTCAGGGACACCCGCGCGGGGGTCCCGTCCTCCTCGCGCACCAGCGCGACGGGCAGTTCGTTGGGGTCGAGCACCGGATAGTGCTCCTGCTGCCAGCCGTCCCGGGAGAGGGACTGGCGGAAGTACCCGTGCCGGTAGAGGAGTCCGACACCGATGAGGGGGACGCCGAGGTCGCTGGCGGCCTTGAGGTGGTCCCCGGCGAGGATCCCGAGCCCGCCGGAGTACTGGGGCAGGGCGGCGGTGATCCCGAACTCGGGCGAGAAGTAGGCGATGCCGGCGGGCAGCTCCGCGGCTGCCTCGTGGCTCTGGTACCACCTCCCGCCGTGGACGTAGTCATCGAGGTCGGCGGCGGCGACGGCGAGCCGCCTCAGGAACCGCCGGTCCCCGGCGAGCTCGGCGATCCGCGCGGCGGACACGGCGCCGAGCAGCCGGACGGGATCCCCGCCGGCGGCTTGCCAGCCCTCGGGATCGACGGATTGGAAGAGTTCACGGGTCTCGGCGTGCCAGGACCAGCGCAGGTTGCGCGCGAGGTCGGCGAGCGGCGAGAGGGTCTCGGGGAGGACGGGGCGCACGGTGAATCGACGGATAGCCTTCACGCGTTCCACCTTCGCAGGGGATTACGGGTCGGAGCGGCCGCACCACGCTGTGCACCGCGAGCGTCACCCTCGGAAGGCTAGCGGCGACGGCCCCGCCCGGCCATGGCGCCTCGAGCGGGCCTCCACCGACTGCTCTCGCTGCCCACGCCGTTGGCCCCGGGGTCACGTGCGCCCGAGGCGTCCACCCCGTAGGTGTGCGGCTCACCCGGCGCAGGGGTGAACATCCGGTAGTCCAATCCGAGTTGACGGAGCACGGGCGGGTGTTGGGCCGCCGAGCGCGGGCAGGCGTTCCACTACGTACGAGTAGTTAACCGAACACCCGGGTTGGGCCCGGCTGGAGTGGGAAGGGCTCCTCGGGTACAGCGCACGGCGCACCCCGGAACCCGCCTCCCCGCCACCCGAGTGAACGCGGACAGGAGCGGCCATGCCCGCAGCCCAGCCGTCTTCCGAGCGGCTAGAAACAGAGCGAACAGAGCGTGCACTACCAGCTGCCTTGCCGGCTGGCCTGTTGTCACCGAGCCCTGCGAACTGCCCCCAGGTGATCCCATCATGATCGGTCGCATTCCCGTGCTGGACGTCCGCCCCGCCGTCGACTGCGGCGTCAGACCCGCCAAGGCGGTCGTGGACGAGGTCTTCGAGATTTCCGCCACCGTGTTCCGCGAGGGGCACGACGCCGTGGCGGCCCATGTCGTGCTCCGAGATCCGAGCGGGCGGCTGCGGCCCCCCGTGCCCCTGTCCGAGCTCGCCCCCGGCACCGACCGGTGGGGGGTGCGGGTGTCCGCCGAGGTGGAGGGGAGGTGGACCTACACCGTCGAGGCCTGGAGCGACCCGGTGGGCACCTGGCGGGCCCACGCGGCGGTGAAGATCCCGGCCGGGATCGACACCGGGCTCACCCTCCTGGAGGGCGCCGAGCTCTACGAGCGGGCCGCCGCCAAGATCCCCAAGCGCGACGGCCGCGAGCACGTGCTGGCCGCCGCGGACGTCATGCGCGACGAGGACCGGCCCGTCGCCGAGCGGTACGCCGCCGCCCTCGGTCCGCGGATCGACGCGCTGCTCGCGAAGCGCCCGCTCCGGGAGCTGGTGACGGCCTCCAAGCCACTGCCGCTGCTGGTCGAGCGCAAGCGGGCCCTCTTCGGGTCCTGGTACGAGATGTTCCCCCGGTCGGAGGGGGCGGTGCTGGAGCCCGGCGAGGCTCCCGTCAGCGGGACCTTCCGTACCGCCGCCGAGCGGCTTCCCGCCGTCGCCGCGATGGGCTTCGACGTGGTGTACCTGCCGCCGATCCACCCGATCGGGAGCACGTTCCGCAAGGGCCCGAACAACACGCTGTCCGCGGGTAGTTGGGATCCGGGCGTGCCCTGGGCCATCGGATCCACCGAGGGCGGCCACGACGCGGTCCATCCCGAGCTCGGCACCCTGGAGGACTTCGACGCCTTCGTCGCCAAGGCCCGCGAGCTGCGCATGGAGGTGGCGCTCGACTTCGCCCTGCAGTGCTCCCCGGACCACCCGTGGGTGGAGAAGCACCCGGAGTGGTTCCGCCACCGCGCCGACGGCACGATCGCGTACGCGGAGAACCCGCCGAAGAAGTACCAGGACATCGTCCCGATCCACTTCGACGCCGACATGGCCGGCATCGTCGGGGAGACGGTGCGGATCCTGCGGCACTGGATGGAGCACGGCGTCCGGATCTTCCGGGTCGACAACCCGCACACCAAGCCGGTGGTCTTCTGGCAGAAGGTGATCGCGGACATCAACAAGTCCGACCCCGACGTGATCTTCCTCGCCGAGGCCTTCACCCGCCCCGCGATGATGCGGGCGCTGGCCGCCGTCGGCTTCCAGCAGTCCTACACGTACTTCACCTGGCGCAACACCAAGGCCGAGCTGACCGAGTACCTGACCGAGCTCGCGGACACCCGCTCCGCCTCCGTCATGCGGCCGAATTTCTTCGTCAACACCCCCGACATCCTGCACGCATACCTTCAGCACGGCGGCCGCCCCGCCTTCGAGATCCGCGCGGTCCTCGCCGCCACGCTCTCCCCGACCTGGGGGGTCTACGCCGGTTACGAGCTCTGCGAGAACACCCCGGTCAAGGAGGGCAGCGAGGAGTACCTGAACTCCGAGAAGTACGAGCTGCGCCCGCGCGACTGGGCCGCCGCCGACCGCGAGGGCCGCACGATCGCCCCGCTGATCACCTCCCTGAACCGGCTGCGCCGGCGCAACCCGGCGCTCCAGCAGCTCCGCGACATCCATTTCCACCCGACCGACAACGAACAGGTGATCGCCTATTCGAAGCACGCGGGGAGCAATTCCGTACTGGTGGTCGTCAACCTCGATCCGCACCACACCCAGGAGGCGACGGTCTCGTTGGACATGCCGGTACTCGGCCTCGACTGGCACGGGTCCCTCGCGGTGCGCGACGAGCTCACCGGCGAGACCTATCACTGGGGCAGGGCGAATTACGTGCGCCTAGAGCCGGGCCGAACGCCCGCGCACGTGCTTGCCGCTCTGCGACCGTCCCCGCCCACCGGAGGGTCACCCATCTCATGATGATCAACGATCCCGTCCCCGACACCTTCGAGGACACCCCCGCCAAGGACCGCGACCCCGACTGGTTCAAGCGGGCGGTCTTCTACGAGGTCCTCGTACGGTCCTTCCACGACAGCAACGGCGACGGCGTGGGTGACCTCAAGGGGCTCACCGCGAAGCTGGACTACCTCCAGTGGCTCGGCGTCGACTGCCTGTGGCTGCCGCCGTTCTTCGCCTCGCCCCTGCGCGACGGGGGCTACGACGTCGCCGACTACACCTCAGTGCTGCCCGAATTCGGCGACCTCGCCGACTTCGTGGAGTTCGTGGACGCGGCACACACCCGCGGCATGCGAGTGATCATCGACTTCGTGATGAACCACACGAGCGATCAGCACGAGTGGTTCCAGCAGTCCCGCAAGGACCCGGACGGGCCCTACGGCGACTACTACATGTGGGCCGACAACGACAAGCAGTTCCAGGACGCCCGCATCATCTTCGTCGACACCGAGACCTCGAACTGGACGTACGACCCGGTCCGCAAGCAGTACTACTGGCACCGGTTCTTCTCCCACCAGCCGGACCTCAACTACGAGAACCCGGCGGTCGTCGAGGAGATCGTCTCGGCGCTCCGCTTCTGGCTCGACCTCGGCATCGACGGCTTCCGGCTCGACGCCGTGCCCTACCTGTACGCCGAGGAGGGCACCAACTGCGAGAACCTGCCGCGCACCCACACCCTCCTCAAGGCCGTCCGCGCCGAGATCGACGCGCACTACCCGGACACCGTGCTGCTCGCCGAGGCGAACCAGTGGCCCGAGGACGTCGTCGACTACTTCGGGGACTTCGAGAAGGGCGGGGACGAGTGCCACATGGCCTTCCACTTCCCCGTCATGCCGCGCATCTTCATGGCGGTGCGAAGAGAGTCCCGCTACCCGGTCTCCGAGATCCTGGCGAAGACCCCGGCGATCCCGGACCGCTGCCAGTGGGGCATCTTCCTGCGCAACCACGACGAGCTCACGCTCGAAATGGTCACGGACGAAGAGCGCGACTACATGTACGCCGAGTACGCCAAGGACCCGCGGATGCGGGCCAACATCGGCATCCGGCGCCGCCTCGCCCCGCTGCTGGACAACGACCGCAACCAGATGGAGCTGTTCACCGCCCTGCTGCTGTCGCTGCCCGGTTCGCCGGTGCTGTACTACGGCGACGAGATCGGCATGGGCGACAACATCTGGCTCGGTGACCGCGACGGCGTGCGCACGCCGATGCAGTGGACCCCGGACCGCAACGCCGGTTTCTCCTCGTGCGATCCGGGCAGGCTGAACCTGCCGGTCATCATGGACCCGGTCCACGGGTACCAGGTGACCAATGTCGAAGCGGCGATGGCCTCACCGTCTTCGCTGCTGCACTGGACCCGCCGGATGATCGAGGTCCGCAAGGCCAACCCGGCCTTCGGACTCGGCTCGTACACCGAACTGCCCTCGTCCAACCCGGCGGTGCTCGCCTTCCTCCGTGAATACGGGGACGACCTGGTGCTGTGCGTGCACAACTTCTCGCGCTTCGCGCAGCCCACCGAGCTGGACCTGCGGTCGTTCAACGGGCGCGTCCCGGTGGAACTCACCGGCGACGTCCGCTTCCCGCCGATCGGCGAATGGCCGTACCTGCTGACCCTGGCGGGCCACGGCTTCTACTGGTTCCGCCTGCGCTCGGAGTGAAGACCCGCTCGGAGTGACGACGCACGAGGTGCACGAGGGCGGGCGAATGGGTCAATCGCCCGCCCCTGTACGGACCCTTCTGACCCGACACTCGCTCACACCGGAGCAGCAAACACCGCGACCCGGGACACTCTGCGCATTCTTTGACGGCCCGGGGAAAGGACGCGACGCCATGTCGGAGGCTGCATCCGCCCGGGATCGGCTCACCGCCGACCGGGCCACCGGGCTCGGGCTCGGCCCACTGGAGCCGATGCTGCGGGCCTGGCTGCCCGCGCAGCGCTGGTTCGCGGGCAAGGGCCGCCCCATCGGACGGCTCAGGGCCATCTCGGCGGCCGAACTGCTCCCACCCGGGTCGGCCCCCGGACTGCTGCACCTGCTGCTGGACGTGGACGGGGACTGCTACCAGCTCCTGCTCGGCATCCGCCCGAGCCCGCTGCCGCCGGCCCTCGCACCCGCGCTCATCGGCCGCGCCGAGCAGGGCCCGTACGCCGGCCAGTCGGTCTACGAGGGCCTGGGCGATCCGCGGCTCGCCTCGCTGCTGCTGGAGCGGCTGCGCTCCCCCGGCACCCTGGGCCCGCTGCGCTTCGACCGGGATCCGGCCGCCGTGATCCCCGAGGCACCCACCCCCCGACCGTTGTCCGGGGAACAGACCAACTCCTCGCTGATCTACGGGGATTCGTACATCCTGAAGATCTTCAGACGAGTCGGCCCCGGGGTCAACCCCGACCTGGAGCTGCCCCGCGCCCTGGCCGCGGCCGGCTGCGCCCGGGTGCCCGCACCGGTCGCCTGGTACGAGGCCGAGCTGCCCGGCTCCGAACCGCTGACCCTGGGCGTGCTCCAGCCGTACCTGCGCGGCTCCGACGACGGCTGGCAGCTCGCGCTGCACCGGCTGCGCACCGGCGCCGACTTCACCGCCGAGGCCCACGCGCTGGGCCGGGCCACCGCCGAGGTGCACAGCGCGCTGGCCGGTGCGCTGCCCACCGTCGCGCTGGGCCCCGAGCAGACGGCCCGGCTGGCCGCCGGGATGACGGCCCGGCTCGCCGCCACCGCCCGCGAGGTACCGGCCCTGCGCCCCTACGAGGCGGGGCTGCGCGGTGCCTTCGACGCACTGGCCGCCTCCCGCGGGGCCGGGGTGTCCGCCCAGCGGATCCACGGGGACCTGCACCTGGGCCAGACCCTGCGCACCGTGGACGGCAGCTGGGCGCTGATCGACTTCGAGGGCGAGCCGGCCCGGCCGCTGGCCGACCGGCGCCGCCCCGAACCGGCGGTGCGGGACATCGCCGGGATACTGCGCTCCTTCGACTACGCGGCCCGCTCGCACCGGCCGTTCGCCCCCGCCTGGGCGGACGACTGCCGGGCCGCCTTCTGCGAGGGCTACGCCCGCACCACCGGCCGGGACCCGCGCGAGGACCCCGTGCTCCTGCGCGCCTACGAGACCGACAAGGCGGTGTACGAGGCCCGCTACGAGTCCCGGCACCGGCCCGACTGGCTGCACGTGCCGATGGCGGCGATCCGGCGACTGTCGGAGCCGCAGCGTCCGCCCTCCCACCGCACGCATCCCCCCGTCCCCGGATCCACCACCCCCCACCACCCGAAGCCCCCGAGGAGGCCGCTCGCGTGAGCGCCGCACGACAGCCGTCACCGACCGTCCGCGACGAAGCCAAGGCCGCCGTTGAAACCGCCGGCACCTCCGCCGAAACGAGTGTGAAGAAGCCCCGGGCCCCCAGGGCCCGGCGGGCCGCACCGTCGCACGGGGTCCGGCCGGCGCCGCCGCTGGGCGCGGAGGAACGGGCCCGGCTGCTGGAGGGCCGCCACCACGATCCGCACGGGGTGCTCGGCGCGCGCGTCCAGCGCAGCGGGGTGTCCTTCCGGGTGCTGCGTCCGTACGCGAAGGCGGTCACCATCCTCGCCAAGGGGCTGCGGGCCGAGCTCTTCGACGACGGCGACGGGCTGTTCTCCGGGATGCTGCCGCTGACCGGGGTACCGGACTACCGGCTGCTGGTGACGTACGACAGCGACGAGGTGGAGGTCCACGACCCCTACCGGTTCCTGCCCGCGCTCGGCGAGCTCGACCTGCACCTGATCGGCGAGGGCCGGCACGAGGAGCTGTGGACGGCGCTCGGCTCGGAGCCGATGGAGCACCAGGGCGTGGCGGGCACCCGGTTCACGGTGTGGGCGCCGAACGCGCAGGGGGTGCGCGTCAGCGGGGACTTCTCGTACTGGGACTCGGTCGCCTACCCGATGCGCTCGCTCGGGGCGACCGGCGTGTGGGAGCTGTTCCTGCCCGGCGTCGGCGAGGGCGCCCTGTACAAGTACGACATCACCCGCCCGGACGGCTCGCACACCCTGCGCGCCGACCCGATGGCGAAGCACGCCGAGGTCCCGCCGGCCAACGCCTCGGTGGTGACGGCCTCCTCCTACGTCTGGCAGGACGCCGAGTGGATGGCCTCGCGCGGGGAGCGGCCGCCGCACCAGGCCCCCTTCTCGGTGTACGAGCTGCACCTGGCGTCCTGGCGGCCCGGTCTCTCGTACCGGCAGCTGGCCGAGCAGCTCCCGGCGTACGTGACGGAGCTCGGCTTCACGCACGTGGAGCTGATGCCGGTCGCCGAGCACCCCTTCGGCGGCTCCTGGGGCTATCAGGTCACCGGCTTCTACGCGCCGACCTCCCGGATGGGCACCCCGGACGACTTCCGCTTCCTGGTGGACTCGCTGCACCGGGCCGGGATCGGGGTGATCGTCGACTGGGTGCCGGCGCACTTCCCGCGCGACGACTGGGCGCTCGCCGAGTTCGACGGACGGGCGCTGTACGAGCACCCCGATCCGCGGCGGGCCGCGCACCCGGACTGGGGGACGCTGGAGTTCGACTACGGGCGCCGGGAGGTCCGCAACTTCCTCGTGGCCAACGCCGTGTACTGGTGCCAGGAGTTCCACGTGGACGGGCTGCGCGTGGACGCGGTGGCCTCGATGCTCTACCTCGACTACTCGCGCAAGGACGGCGAGTGGACGCCGAACGAGCACGGCGGGCGGGAGAACCCGGACGCGGTGGCGTTCCTCCAGGAGATGAACGCCACCGTCTACCGGCGCTGCCCGGGCGTGGTGACGATCGCCGAGGAGTCCACGGCGTGGCCGGGCGTCACCCAGCCCACCGACGGGGGCGGGCTCGGCTTCGGCCTGAAGTGGAACATGGGCTGGATGCACGACACCCTGCGCTACGCGTCGAAGGAGTCCGTGCACCGCAAGTACCACCACCACGACATGACCTTCGGGATGGTCTACGCGTTCAGCGAGAACTACGTCCTGCCGATCTCGCACGACGAGGTGGTGCACGGCAAGGGCTCGCTGGTGTCGAAGATGCCCGGCGACTGGTGGCAGCAGCGGGCGGCGCACCGGGCGTACCTGGGCTTCATGTGGGCCCACCCGGGCAAGCAGCTGCTCTTCATGGGGCAGGAGTTCGCGCAGGGCTCGGAGTGGTCCGAGACGTACGGCCCGGACTGGTGGCTGCTGGACTCCTCGTACGCGGCGGCCGGCGACCACCGGGGCGTACGCAGCCTCGTGGGCGACCTGAACCGCACCTACCGGGCGGCTCCGGCCCTGTGGGAACGGGACACGGTGCCGGAGGGGTTCGCGTGGGTGGAGGCGGACGCGGCGGAGGACAACGTCTTCGCCTTCCTGCGCTTCGCCCAGGACGGCTCGCAGCTGCTGTGCGTCTCGAACTTCTCGCCGGTGGTCCGGCACGGGTACCGGATCGGTGTCCCGGAGGAGGTGCCGCTGTGGCAGGAGGTGCTGAACACCGACCAGCAGCTCTACGGCGGCAGCGGTGTCCACCACACCCAGCCGCTGTGCCCCGAACCGGTACCCGCGCAGGGCCGTCCGGCCAGCCTGCGCCTGACCCTCCCGCCCCTGGCGACGCTCTGGCTCAGGCCCCTGCCGCGGCGGTAGCCGCGAGCACCCCTTCCGGTTCCTGGAGGAGCGTGCGGGTGCTGGTGCCCGCACGCTCGGCCGGTTCGCCGATTCGCACGGCCCCGACGGTGGTCCTTGACGCCGGCGTCAGGGCAAGGAGATCCCGTGAGGGGATCGTGCACGGGGCTATCGCTGCGGCGGCCGGAAACGTACGCTGGGAAGTGGATCACGGATCGCCCCGATTACCGGACAGTCACAGGGAAATCGGACCAAAGCCCTTTACTTCATAGGACGTTCCTACGAGTTATGGGCTTGTTTGATTGGTCTGTAGTCGCCGAGCCTCGGCCACTCCTACGGTGTGCCATGTGCACTCCAGCCCCCCTTTCAATGCCCCCGCCGCGCGTCGTCTCCGCGCTGCCCTGGGCATGGCTCCCGGTCATGTCGCCTATGGCCTGCGCGCCCAGTACGGACTGCTCGTCACTCCCGAGACCGTGATGGCGTGGGAGCGTGGCGAGATCTCGCCCACCTCCCCCGAGGTCACCGCCCTGGCCGGCGTGCTCTGGTGTTCCCCCGGCGAGCTGCTCGCGGAGCCCGTCACCCTGCGGGAACACCGCATCTCCCGGGGTCTGGCCGCCGATGACCTGGCCCGCCGGGTCGGGGTGGAGGCGGGTGCGTACCAGAAGATGGAGGACACCGGCCGCTGGAAGGGCAACGAGCGGCAGTCCGCCGCGCTGGCGACGGCCCTGGGGCTGACGCTGGCCCAGTTCGTGACGGCGACCGGCAAGCACGAGGAGCTGGCCGAGCTGCTGCGCAGCGCGGTGACCACGCGCTGGCAGGCGTACGTGAAGCCGCTGGCCAAGCTGCTTCCGGTGCCCAAGGCGCACCTGGAGCGGGTGCTCGAGCAGCTGCACGGCGAGTACCAGTCGCGGATGGTGGCGACCCTGAGCTGGGGCACCGGGCAGGGCGAGGCCGGCAGCGGCGACTCGGGACGTGAGTACCTCAGCGACATCGTGGAGCGGTTCTGGTACCTCGCGGGGGGTGCGTCGTAGGACACATTCCGCCCGCGGGCTCCCTACGGGAAAGGCCCCGACCACGTCCGGACGAGGACGCGATCGGGGCCTTTCGGCGCTCGAAGTCGGGGCGGGGGTCCCGTCCCGGGGGCCGGTCGGCGCACCGGAGGGGCAGGTGCGGACCGGGCCTTTCGGCGGCCGGACCGGTGACGGAGGTCCCGGCCGCGGGGAGGGTCAGAAGGGGGAGGGTCAGAAGACGGACTCGGCCTCGTACATGCGGTCCTCGGGGACGGTCTTCAGCTCGGTGACGGCCTCGGCCAGCGGGGCCATGACGATGTCGGTGCCGCGCAGGGCGGTCATGTTGCCGAAGTCGCCGCGGTGGACGCCCTCGACCGCGTGCCAGCCGAAGCGGGTCGCGAGGACGCGGTCGTAGGCGGTGGGGGTGCCGCCGCGCTGGACGTGGCCGAGGATGACCGGGCGGGCTTCCTTGCCCAGGCGCCGCTCCAGTTCGACGGCGAGGCGGTTGCCGATGCCGGCGAAGCGCTCGTGGCCGTACTGGTCGATCGCGCCCTTCTCGTACGGCATGGAGCCCTCGCCGGGGTGCGCGCCTTCGGCCACGCAGATGACGGCGAACTTCTTACCGCGGGCGAATCGTTCCTCCACCATCTTGACCAGGGCGTCCACCTCGAAGGGGCGCTCCGGCAGGCAGATTCCGTGGGCGCCGCCGGCCATGCCGGACTCCAGGGCGATCCAGCCCGCGTGCCGGCCCATGACCTCGACGACCATGACGCGCTGGTGCGATTCGGCGGTGGTCTTGAGGCGGTCGATGGCCTCCGTGGCGACCATGACGGCGGTGTCGAAGCCGAAGGTGCGGTCCGTGGAGGAGATGTCGTTGTCGATGGTCTTCGGTACGCCGACGACCGGCATGCCGGCGTCCGACAGCATCCGGGCGGCCGTCAGGGTGCCCTCGCCGCCGATCGGGATCAGGGCGTCGATGCCGTAGCGCTTGGCCAGTTCGACGGCGTTCTCGGCCGCCTCGTGGAGGCGTGCACGCTCCATGCGGGCCGATCCGAGGATCGTGCCGCCACGGGCGAGGATGCCGCTGACCGCGTTGATGTCGAGGGGGCGGAAGTTGCCGTCGAGGAGGCCCTTGAAGCCGTCCTCGAAGCCGATGACCTCGTCCCCGTGCCCGACCACGGCACGGTGTACGACCGACCGGATGACAGCGTTCAGGCCCGGGCAGTCGCCGCCTGCGGTGAGAACTCCGATACGCATCGTGCTGTGTCTCCTGCTCCTGGTCGGACCTGGCTGTTCGCGTGCGGGCGTCCAGCCGACCGACGTACATATGAGATGCCGTATGAGGTGCCTCATGAAGGGCGTAATGGTGAAGCCTGTCCGATTGTTCCACGGGCTCCGGGTGGCGCGCGCTCTGTGGCACGCCGCCCAGGAGGGCCCGCAGGGCCTTTCGGCCCCCTCCGGCAGGCCCTTCTCCCGGCGGGCGTCCTAAGGAATCGCAGGGGTATTGTCAAGAGGTCAAGCCCATATTTACTGGGACAACCGAGTCGAATTGGGACGGAGAGCACGCGTGACGCGCAGCGTGTACGTGACGGGTATCGAGCGGGGGGACGGCCGCCAGGTCGTCGAGCTGGGCATCATGGAGCTCCTGACCCGCCAGACTGGCCGGGTGGGCGTGTACCGCCCCCTGCTGCACGACGGGCCCGACCGGCTCTTCGACCTGCTCAAGGGTCGGTACCGGATCGACCAGGACGCCGCGACGGCCTACGGCATGGAGTACCACGAGGCCTCCGCCATCCTGGCCGAGAAGGGCACCGACGAACTGGTCTCCCAGCTCGTCGGCCGCTACCAGAAGGTGGCGCGCGACTACGAGGTCATGCTGGTCCTCGGCACCGACTACGCCGACACCAACCTCCCCGACGAGCTGGCGCTCAACGCCCGCCTCGCCAACGAGCTGGGCGCGCTGGTCATCCCCGTCGTGGGTGGTGGCAAGCACCCGGCCGAGGCCGTGCGCGCCGAGACCCGCAACGCCTACCGCGCGTACGAGGCCCTGGGCTGCCACGTCGGCGCAATGGTCGTCAACCGGGTGGCCGCCGAGGACCGCGAGATGATAGCCGAGCGCCTGGCCGCCAGACTCCCCGTGCCCTGCTACGTCCTGCCGGACGACAAGCACCTGTCCGCCCCGACGGTCGCCCAGATCACCCAGGCGCTCGGCGGCGAGGTGCTCCTCGGCGACGAGGCCGGACTGGCCCGCGACGCCCTGGACTTCGTCTTCGGCGGGGCCATGCTGCCCAACTTCCTCAACGCCCTGACCCCCGGCTGCCTGGTCGTCACCCCCGGAGACCGCTCCGACCTGGTCATCGGCGCGCTCGCCGCGCACACCTCCGGCACCCCGCCGATCGCCGGTGTGCTGCTGACGCTGAACGAGCGCCCGGGCAAGGACATCCTGACGCTGGCCTCCAAGCTGGCTCCGGGCACCCCGGTGGTCTCGGTGGCGGGCAACAGCTTCCCGACGGCCGCCGAACTCTTCGCGCTGCAGAGCCGGCTGAACTCCGCGACCCCGCGCAAGCTGGAGACCGCGCTCGGCCTGTTCGAGCGCCACGTGGACACCGCCGAGCTGCGCGAGGTGCTCTCGGTGGCCCGCTCCGAGCGGGTCACTCCGATGATGTTCGAGAACCAGCTGCTGGAGCAGGCCCGCGCCGAGCGCCGCCGCGTGGTCCTCCCCGAGGGCACCGAGGAGCGCGTGCTGCGCGCCGCGGACGTGGTGCTGCGCCGCGGGGTCTGCGACCTCACCCTGCTGGGCGAAGAGCAGGCGATCCTGAAGAAGGCCGCCGACCTGGGCATCGACATCTCGGCCGCCCAGCTCATCGACCCGGCGACCTCCCCGCTGCGGGAACGGTTCGCCGAGTACTACGCCAAGGCCCGCGCCCACAAGGGCATGACGGTCGAGCTGGCCCACGACGTGGTCACCGACGTCAACTACTTCGGCACCCTGATGGTCCAGGAGGGCCTCGCCGACGGCATGGTCTCCGGTTCGGTGCACTCCACCGCCGCCACCATCCGCCCGGCCTTCGAGATCATCAAGACCAAGCCCGACGCGTCCATCGTCTCCTCGGTCTTCTTCATGTGCCTGGCCGACAAGGTCCTCGCCTACGGCGACTGCGCCGTGAACCCGGACCCCAACGCCGAGCAGCTCGCCGACATCGCCGTCCAGTCGGCCACCACCGCCGCCGCGTTCGGCCTGGAGCCGCGGATCGCGATGCTCTCGTACTCCACCGGCACCTCCGGCTCGGGCGCGGACGTCGACAAGGTCCGCAAGGCCACCGAGCTCGTCCGCGAGCAGCGCCCCGACCTGCTGATCGAGGGTCCGATCCAGTACGACGCCGCCGTGGAGCCCTCGGTCGCCGCGACCAAGCTGCCCGAGTCCGAGGTGGCCGGCCGCGCGACGGTGCTGATCTTCCCCGACCTCAACACCGGCAACAACACGTACAAGGCCGTGCAGCGCTCGGCCGGCGCGGTGGCGGTCGGCCCGGTCCTGCAGGGTCTGCGCAAGCCCGTCAACGACCTCTCGCGCGGCGCCCTGGTCCAGGACATCGTCACCACCGTGGCCATCACCGCGATCCAGGCGCAGTCCCGGCCCGTGGCCGGCTGAGCCCGCCACCACCGAGCCCCCGAGCCCCTCACCGCAAAGGAAAGACCCCCATCGTGACCGCATCGCGCGTACTCGTCCTCAACTCCGGCTCCTCGTCGGTGAAGTACCAGCTGCTCGACATGGCGGACTCCTCCCGCCTGGCGGTCGGCCTGGTGGAGCGCATCGGCGAGGAGACCTCCCGCCTGGTGCACGAGCCGCTGACCGGCCCGGGCGCCGCGGGCGGCAAGCGCGTGACGACCGGTCCGATCGCCGACCACGGGGCGGCGCTGCGGGCCGTCGCGGCGGAGCTCGCCGCCGACGGTCTGGGTCTGGACTCGCCCGAGCTGGCCGCCGTGGGCCACCGGGTGGTGCACGGCGGGACCAAGTTCACGCACCCGACGCTGATCGACGACGCGGTGCTGGCCGAGATCCGCGCCCTGATCCCGCTCGCCCCGCTGCACAACCCGGCGAACGTGACCGGCATCGAGGTGGCGCGCGAGCTGCGCCCCGACCTGCCGCAGGTCGCCGTCTTCGACACGGCCTTCCACTCGACCATGCCGGAGCACGTGGCGCGGTACGCGATCGACGCCGCGACGGCCGACAAGTACGCCATCCGGCGGTACGGGTTCCACGGCACCTCGCACGCCTACGTCGCCCGGGCCACCGCCCGGCTCCTGGGCAAGGCCGAGGAGGACGTGAACGTGATCGTGCTCCACCTGGGCAACGGCGCCTCGGCCTCGGCCGTGCACGGCGGCGTCTGCGTGGAGACCTCCATGGGGCTGACCCCGCTGGAGGGCCTGGTCATGGGCACCCGTTCGGGCGATCTGGACCCGGCGGTCGTCTTCCACCTGGCACGGGTCGGGGGCATGTCCGTCGACGAGATCGACTCGCTGCTCAACAAGAAGAGCGGTCTGCTGGGTCTGTGCGGCGACAACGACATGCGCGAGGTGCAGCGGCGGGCCGCGGAGGGCGACGCCTCCGCCCGCCTGGCGCTGGCCTCGTACATCCACCGTCTGAAGAAATACATCGGCGCCTACTCGGCGGTCCTCGGCCGGGTGGACGCGGTGGCCTTCACCGCGGGCGTGGGCGAGAACTCCTCCGAGATCCGGGAGATGGCCCTGGCCGGTCTGGCCGAACTGGGCCTGGCGCTCGACCTGGAGGCGAACTCGGTACGGTCCCCCGAGCCGCGCCTGGTGTCCGCGGAGTACGCACGGGTGGCCGTGGCCGTGGTCCCGACGGACGAGGAACTGGAGATCGCCAGCCAGACGTACGCGCTGGTTACCCGGTAGTCACTTTGGACTTTCCGCCAGACGGAATATTCCGCTACGAAACAAACCGATAGGATCCGCTCCATGCGCCGTTCCAAAATCGTCTGCACGCTGGGCCCCGCCGTCGACTCTTACGAGCAGCTGAAAGCTCTCGTAGAGGCCGGTATGAACGTGGCCCGATTCAACTTCAGCCACGGCTCCCAGGCAGAACACCAGGAGCGGTACGACCGCGTCCGGAAGGTCTCCGAGGACACCGGGCGTGCCGTCGGCGTCCTCGCCGACCTCCAGGGCCCGAAGATCCGCCTGGAGACCTTCGCCGAGGGTCCCGTCGAGCTCGTCCGCGGTGACGAGTTCACCATCACCACCGAGGACGTCCCGGGCGACAAGTCCATCTGCGGCACGACCTACAAGGGTCTGCCGGGCGACGTCTCCAAGGGCGACCAGGTCCTGATCAACGACGGCAACGTCGAGCTCCGGGTGACCGAGGTCGAGGGCCCCCGGGTCAAGACCATCGTCATCGAGGGCGGTGTCATCTCGGACCACAAGGGCATCAACCTGCCGGGTGCCGCCGTGAACGTCCCCGCCCTGTCGGAGAAGGACGTCGACGACCTCCGCTTCGCCCTGCGGATGGGCTGCGACATGGTCGCCCTGTCCTTCGTGCGTGACGCCGAGGACGTCAAGGACGTCCACAAGGTCATGGACGAGGAGGGCCGCCGGGTCCCCGTCATCGCCAAGGTCGAGAAGCCGCAGGCCGTCGCCAACATGGAGGGCGTCGTCGCGGCCTTCGACGCGGTCATGGTCGCCCGTGGCGACCTCGCCGTCGAGTATCCGCTCGAAAAGGTCCCGATGGTGCAGAAGCGCCTCGTGGAGATGTGCCGCCGCAACGCCAAGCCGGTGATCGTCGCGACCCAGATGATGGAGTCGATGATCACGAACTCGCGCCCGACGCGCGCGGAGGCCTCCGACGTCGCCAACGCGATCCTCGACGGCGCGGACGCGGTCATGCTGTCCGCCGAGTCCTCGGTCGGCGCCTACCCGATCGAGACCGTCAAGACGATGTCGAAGATCGTCGAGGCGGCCGAGGAGGAGCTCCTGTCCAAGGGCCTGCAGCCGCTGGTCCCGGGCAAGAAGCCCCGCACCCAGGGCGGCTCCGTCGCCCGCGCGGCCTGCGAGATCGCGGACTTCCTGGACGGCAAGGCCCTGGTCGCCTTCACCCACTCCGGTGACACCGCCCGCCGCCTGTCGCGCTACCGCGCGAACCAGCCGATCCTGGCCTTCACCACCGACGAGGGCACCCGCAACCAGCTCACGCTGAGCTGGGGCGTCGAGTCCTACGTCGTCCCGCACGTGGACAACACCGACTCCATGGTCGACCTGGTGGACGTGGAGATGCTCAAGCTCAAGCGGTACAACAAGGGCGACACCATGATCATCACCGCCGGCTCGCCCCCCGGCGTCCCCGGCACGACCAACATGGTCCGGGTCCACCACCTGGGCAGCGGCGCCCGCGACTGACCTCGCACCCGCCGTACCGCGCCACTCGCTCCACCCGTACAGGCTCTGCCGCACAGAGACCGAGGGCGGCACCCCGATCCGATGAGGATCCGGGGTGCCGCCCTCGGTGCGTTTGCGACGAAGCTCCCGGCAGCGCATGCTGCCGGGAGCTTCTCGTCCGTACGGTCCTACTCCGCCGGGCCGATGTAGTTCTTGAGGCCCGGGACGGTCAGGGTGCCGCCGAACTGGCCGGCCTGGACGACCTTGACCTTCGTGAAGAACGCGAAGGGGACGTTCAGGGGCGGCGGGCTCTTCGGGGTGAACTCGATCGGGATCAGCCCGAAGAGGTTGCCCTTGAGGCTCTCGGTGTACATCGTCACCTTGGCCCCGCGGATCTTCGAGGTGGAGCCCGGACGGGACTTCAGGTGGGCGATGTACGGGTCCTTGCCGACCGTTTGGTAGAGGTCCTTGATGTCCAGCGAGTCCGCGGTGAACTTCAGGACCGTCTTGGTCTTGCCGCCCGCCGTCTTCACCTCGACGATGCCCTCGTAGTCGAGGCCGTAGAGGGTCAGCAGCGAGCTGTCCAGGTACCAGGGCTCGTCCGGGAGCAGCGGGATGCCCTGCTCCAGCTTGGCGTCGGCAATGGCCTTGGCATCGTAGGTCGGGCAGGGGAAGGGTTCCTTCCCCTTCTTGCCCTTGCCGGCCTTGCCGCCCTCCGTGGCCGTTTCCGGCACCGGCTTGGGCTTCGGCTTGGTCTTGCCCGTCTCGTCCTTCGGGGTGGTCGCGGTGCGCTTGACCTCCTCGGAGAGCTCCGAGACCGTGGCGCCGGCCGTCTTCGCGGCGTCGCGGATGGCGGCCTCGGTCGCGTCCGGAGCGGGCGCGGTGGTCGCCGTGGCGGTCGGGGCCGGAGCCTTCGTGGCACCCGTGAGGGGCTCCGCGATCTCGTTGACCAGGCCCTTGACGGCTTCGCCGACACCGAGCGGGTCCAGCGGGTTCGCCGTCTTGGCCGTGGGCAGCGCCGCCGGCATGAGACCGGGCTTCTCGACGGCCTTCGACGCCGACGGGCTCGTGCTCGGCGCGGGCACCGTCGTGGGCGACTTGCCCGGTTCGGGCGTCGTCCGCGGAGCCTTGGACGGGGTCTTGGAAGGCTTCTTCGATGCCGACGGGGAGGGCGACTCCGCGGGCTCGTCGGACCGTGTCACGCACGGTCCGGGCGCGAAGGGGATGTCCTTGTCGTCGGCCACGGCCAGCTTCGGCGCCATGCTCATGCCGACGAAGACCGCGGTCGGCATGGCCGCCAGCGCCATCGTCTTGCCGACGGGTATCTGGATCTTGGTCAGCAGCGACTTCCTGGGCGCCGCGTGGCGCGGGCCCTTCCTTTCACGGGACTCCGCACCCGGAGCCTCGCCCCGTTGCGTTTCGTCACCCCGCACTGTTCCTCCCGCCATCGGCGTGGGCAGTCGTCTCGCTCGCGTATGCGGTCGTTTCCGTTTCGCGCTGTCCCGGGACCCCGTGGGGGCCCGCCATCGCCTCGGCCTTGCCCAGGTTCACGGCGTGTGCCGGGTCTCTGGTGTCCCTCAGGTCGGACTCGTCCGCCGGCTTGCCCGGCACCCACGAGAGCGCGAGGCCGCCGCCGGTCAGGGCGCAGATGATGCCCAGACCGAAGCCACCGAGGTTCGACACCGGGATGGACACCAGTCCCAGCAGGATCGCGGCGACGCCCGCGAAGATCCGTACGCCCTGCTGGAACCAGAGCGTCAGCCCCAGCGTGACCAGGAGGACACCGATGATCAGCGAACCGGCGCCGGTCGTCGTAGCCATCGCGAGGGTGACATTGCCGAGCCGGACGTCCCCGTACGGGAAATAGAGGATCGGAGCACCGCTGAGGAGCGTGAACAGACCTGCCCAGAAGGGGCGGTGACCGCTCCACGCATGGAAGCGGTAGTACACCACGGTGAGCCAAGCGTCGTCTTCGGCGCGCACGTAAACCGGGGCCTGGGGGTTCATGGACAACAGCTCCCTGGAAACGGGTGGTACTGAGAACTATGTGGAGCCCGGACGGGCGGGCGACGGCAGCGGCCGCCGTCACCGCCCACCCGTCCGGTCATGCACTGGGAGCGATGGCTTCGCGTCCTAGTAGCAGGGCTTGTCGCCACCGAGCAGGCGCAGCTTCAGGTTGGGCAGCTTGAAGGTGCCGGCCGTCGTGGCCCACGCCTTCTGCTTCACGTCGGTCAGCACGGCGCGGTCCGCGCGCTGAGAGAAGGCGTACTTGTTCTTCTTCTCGTCGCTGACGGTGCCGGCCTGCGGCTTCGTCTTGTGGGACGGGTCGCTGACCGCGACACCGATGTCCAGGTTGGTGAACTCGGCATCGGTGTCGAGCTCCGCAACATCCAGGTAGATGTTGGTGGCCACGGCGGGCTTGCCCGGCTCCGTGCCCGTCCTCAGCTGCAGCGTGATGTTGCCGAGCGGAGTCGGCGTCACCAGCGACTGACACATGTTGGTGATCTCGGCACGGCTGAACCCGGAGATGGTCACCGGGTGGGCCACCGGCTTGCCGTTCATGTCGTGGCCCTGCGAGATGCTGCCGTACTGGATCAGGTCGCGACCGTCCAGCTTGTCGGCCGACACCTTGAAGTCCTGGCCCGAGACGCTGAAGGACGCCGCGAGGGCACCCTGCGCCAGACCCACACCAACCGCCGCCGTGGCGGCGATGCTCGGCACCATGACGAGCGCGAAGCGCTTCCATCTGGTCCCGCCACGAATCTGGGAAATCATGTTCGTTCCTCCTTCTCGGACGTACATCTCCGGTCCGGGCGGTGCCCGTCCTGGGATGGGAGAAGTGCTACGTCCTCGGGAAGGAGCGCGAGCGGCCGAGCCGCGGCAATGCCGCGTCCGTACACCGGCGTTCACCCCCGAGCGACAACCACTTGGCCACGCGTTCGCGCAACCTGGAGGACAGGCCCCGCCATGTGACGGAGACCCCCCTGTCCCACGGCCGGTGCCACTGCCACCGGCCGGCCCGGTGGGGACCCTCCACCGCGGCTCCGGATGAGCGGCTCTGCGGGAAGGACCGAGCGTCGCCGATCGTGGTCCATTCACGGCCGGGGCACAAGGGGGTTCGTTACTGGCGGGTAACGGCCAGATAACCTGAGGGAGTCCTGCCCCTGTCGGGCGGCAACACAGGGTGTCACCAAGGGCCACGACAGACCGGGGGAAGAGTGAACACACCGGACAGTTCACGGGGTTCGATTTACTGCGAGTAACAGCGGCCACGCCCTCCCCCACTCTTCCCCACCCCCCCCCCCCCCTCCCCCCCCCCCCCCCACCCCCCCCCCCTCCCCCTCCTTTTCTTTGTCCCTTCCCCCTCTCCCCA
>NZ_JBHWMB010000007.1:49871-152897 GCF_042730015.1 Streptomyces sp. NPDC059957
GAAAGAGGGGGGAGAAGTGAAACACACAGGGTGTTTTGGGGGTTTCTGTTTGCTGCGAGGACCATTTCCTGCTTTTTTGCGTTTTTTGGCAAAGCGCGGCCGCTGTTTATCTCCGTGTCAACAAATCACCGGCGTGTGCCGGTGCTGTGTCGGTCCTGTGCCGGTCTAGAACAGCACCCTGGCGAGAGCGGTACGGGCCGAGGTCACGAGCGGGTCGTCCGAACCGACCACTTCGAACATCTCCAGCAGCCGCACGCGCACCGCGTCCCGGTCCTCACCGAACGTCACCTTCACGGTGTCCACCAGCCGCCCGAAGGCGTCCGCCACGTGACCGCCGGCCAGATCCAGGTCGGCCGCGGCGATCTGCGCCGCCGGGTCCTTCGGGTTCTCGGCCGCCGCGGTGCGCACCGCCTGCGGGTTCATGTCCTTCACCCGTGCGAACAGCTCCGCCTGGGCGAGGCCCAGCTTGGCGTCGGTGTTGGACGGATCGGCCGCGAGCACGGCCTTGTAGGCGCGCACCGCCCCGTCCAGGTCATCGGCGTCCAGCGCCTCGATCGCCTGGTCGAGCAGCGCGTCGTACGGACCGGCCGGCTCCTCGGCCTCCACCGCGCCCGGACCCGGGGCGGCGGCGCCCTCGGCGCCGGGGTCCACCTCGACGCCGATGACCCCGAAGCGCTCCTCGGCGATCTGGACCAGCTGGGCGAGGACCCCGCGGACCTCGCCCTCGGACGCGAAGTCCTGGAACAGCGGCATCGCCTGGCCCGCGACCACGGCGAAGACGGCCGGGAGGGCCTGGATGCGGAACTCTCGGATCAGGTTCTGGTTGGCCGCGACGTCGAGCGCGGCCAGCGCGAGGCGGCCGTTCGCCTCGATGGTGAGCCGCTCCAGCAGCAGGCTCAGCTCCTGCCCCTGCTCGAAGCCCTCGGCGCGGAAGTCGAGGATGACCGGAACCTCGCCCGAGAGCGGGACCACATGGCTCTCGAAGCGGGTCTCATCGGTGTCGAAGACGAGCGCGGACGGCGGAACGGCCCCGGCGGGCGCGGGCGCACCGCCCTGAGCGGCCTTCCGGGCCGCGTCGGCACGGGCCTGCTCGGCCTTGGCCTTGGCCTCGCCGGCCGCCTTCACCGCGGCGAGGTCGACGACGCCGCTCATGGACATGTTTCTGGGCTGCATGCGTACATCCTCCCCCGAGTGCGCGCGCCGACGAAAAAGATCGGCCGAAACGAACCGATCGCGGTACCTGCCGTGCTTCTCCTACTGCTGTGGCGCCGGGTCCCCACCTGGCGCCGGTAGCTCTTCGCGTGGTTGTCGCTCTTACGCTACGAGTCGTAGCGTAACTCCCTCCGCCCGCCCGCGCCCCGTGATCTGAACCACACGCCCGGGGGGCCGATCGGCTCTGCTACCGGCGGGTATGGTCTCGGCCATGCGCAACCCCAGCTCGGACACCTCCTGCCCGCCCGGCCGCACCGGACGCCCGCGCAGCGCCGCGGCGGACGCCGCGATCCTCGCCGCGACCCGGGACGCGCTGGTGGAGCTGGGCTGGTCGAAGCTGACGATGGGGGACGTCTCGGCGCGGGCCGGGGTCGCGAAGACCACCCTCTACCGGCGCTGGTCGGGCAAGAACGAGCTGGTCGTGGACGCCGTCGCGGAACTCTTCGACTCCCTCGAGCTCCCCGACCGGGGCTCGCTCGAAGCCGACATCGAGTACGTGGTGCTCCAGTTCGCGGCGCTGCTGCGGCGCCCGGAGGCCCGTACCGCGCTGATGGCGGTCGTCGCCGAGTCCACCCGGGACGAGGCCCTGCGGGACCGGATCCGGTCGGCGATCGTGGACCGGCAGAAACGTCTCGTCGTACTGGGGCGCGAACGGGCGCAGGCCCGGGGCGAACTCCCCTACGAGGAGGACGAGTCCCTCGCCTCCCACACCACGGACCTGATCTTCGACGTGATCGCGGGCACCGTGGTCCACCGCGCGCTGGTCAGCTCCGAGCCGGTGGACGAACTGTGGGTGGCCACCTTCACGGCCCTGCTCATGTACGGCCTCCAGGGTTCCGCCGCCGCCCCTTCCGGCCCCGCTCCGGCGGCGTGACCACCGCGGGCCGGCCACCGTCCGACAGGGGCGTGAAGTCCTCGCACCAGGCCGGCGCCGAGGCGATCAGCGCCTCCGAGCGCGGGTTGTGGCCGGGCCAGGGCCTCGGGCGCCCCGGCCAGTCGGCCCAGCGCAGGCTGTCGGCCTCCTCCGGCGGCAGCAGGCCGGAGGCCACCAGGGCCGCCCGGCCCGCTTCGAGCCCGGCGAGCCGGTAGCCGTACTCCGAGGAGTCCACCTCGTGGACGTGGGCGTCGGTGAGCAGCACCGAGGCCGCCACCCCGTCGAGGCCGCGCACGATGCCCGCACGCACGCAGGCCGCGTACACCTCGGGCAGCCGGCGGTGCGCCGGGACGGCGTTGAGGACCTCCGTCAGCCCGGACGGGCCGGGCGGCTCGAAGTCGGCGGCGATGTACGCGTACGGCCCGCAGTTGGTCTGCATGAGCACGCGGGCACTCACCCCGTACACGGGAACGGGAAGGTGGCGGCCTGTCATGGCCGCCACCTTAGGTCGTCCCTTTCGGATCGGGGCGTCGCGGACGACGGGGCGTCAGAAGCCCGGCGGCTCCGTGTACGTGCCCCACTCGTCCCGCAGCAGGTTGCAGATCTCGCCCATCGTGGCCTCGGCGCGCACCGCGTCGAGCATCGCCGGGATCATGTTCGACCCGTCGCGGGCGGCGGCCAGCATGGCGCCCAGGGCCGCCTTGACCTTCGCGTCGTCCCGGGCTGCCTTGCGCTCCGCGAGTTCGCGGACCTGGACCTTCTCCACCTCGTGGCTGACGCGCAGGATCTCCAGGTCTCCGGTGACCGAGCCGTGGTGGACGTTGACGCCCACGACGCGCTTGTCGCCCTTCTCCACGGAGCGCTGGTACTGGAAGGCCGACTCGGCGATCTCGCCGGTGAACCAGCCGTCCTCGATGCCCCGCAGGATGCCCGAGGTGATCGGTCCGATCGGGTGCTGCCCGTTCGGGTGGGCGCGCAGCCCGCGCTCCTTGATCTGCTCGAAGATCTTCTCGGCGTCGGCCTCGATGCGGTCGGTGAGCTGCTCGACGAACCAGGAGCCGCCCAGCGGGTCGGCCACGTTGGCCACGCCCGTCTCCTCCATCAGCACCTGCTGCGTGCGCAGGGCGATCTCGGCGGCCTGCTCGCTGGGCAGCGCGAGGGTCTCGTCGAGGGCGTTGGTGTGGAGGGAGTTGGTGCCGCCGAGGACGGCCGCGAGGGCTTCCACCGCGGTGCGCACGACGTTGTTGTAGGGCTGCTGGGCGGTGAGGGAGACCCCGGCCGTCTGGGTGTGGAAGCGCAGCCACATCGTCTTCTCGGACTTCGCCCCGTACACCTCCTTCATCCAGCGGGCCCAGATGCGGCGGGCGGCGCGGAACTTGGCGATCTCCTCGAAGAAGTCGAGGTGCGCGTCGAAGAAGAAGGAGAGTCCGGACGCGAAGTGGTCCACGTCCAGCCCGCGCGAAAGGCCCAGCTCCACGTACCCGAACCCGTCGGCGAGGGTGTACGCGAGCTCCTGCGCGGCCGTGGCCCCGGCCTCGCGGATGTGGTAGCCGGAGACGGAGAGCGGCTTGTAGGCGGGGATGCCGTTCGCGCAGTACTCCATGAGGTCGCCGATGAGGCGCAGGTGCGGCTCGGGCTCGAAGAGCCACTCCTTCTGGGCGATGTACTCCTTGAAGATGTCGGTCTGGAGCGTCCCGTTCAGGACGGCCGGGTCGACGCCCTGGCGTTCGGCGGCCACCAGGTACATGCAGAAGGCGGGGACGGCGGGGCCGCTGATCGTCATGGAGGTGGTCACGTCGCCGAGCGGGATGTCCTTGAAGAGGATCTCCATGTCGGCGGCGGAGTCGATGGCGACCCCGCAGTGGCCGACCTCGCCGAGCGCGCGGGGGTCGTCGGAGTCGCGCCCCATCAGGGTGGGCATGTCGAAGGCGACGGAGAGCCCGCCGCCGCCGGCGGCCAGGATCATCTTGTAGCGCTCGTTGGTCTGCTCGGCGTTCCCGAACCCGGCGAACTGCCGGATGGTCCAGGTCCGCCCCCGGTAGCCGGTGGCGTGCAGGCCCCGGGTGTACGGGTACTCCCCCGGCCAGCCGATGCGCTCGAAGCCCTCGTACGAGTCGCCGGGCCGCGGTCCGTACACGGGATCGACGGGGTCGCCGGAGAGCGTGGTGAAATCGGCCTCGCGCTTGCGGGCCTTGTCGTACCGGGCCTGCCAGCGACGGCGGCCTTCCTCAATGGCGTCAGCGTCCATACCGATGAATTTACTAGGACGTCCTAGTAAATGTCGATGGGCAACCCCCGGGGAGTCACCCCGGGGGCGGATGGATCAGCTGAGGTCAGGCGCGGGCGGCGGCCGGGTCGCCCGCGATGAGGGGCTCGACCTCGGCGCGGATGCCCCGCTCCACGAAGAACGCGGCGAGCGGGATGGTGCCGGAGACCAGGACCCACAGGAGCTTGCCGAACGGCCACTTGGCCTTGGAGCCCAGGTCGAAGGCGAACACCAGGTAGACCATGAACAGCACACCGTGCGCCTGCGAGACCGCGAAGGTCAGGTCGGCGCCGGTGTCGAAGCCGTACTTCGCCACCATGCAGGCACAGAGGATCAGGAGCATGACCGCGGTCACGTAGGCCATGACGCGGTAGCGGGTCAGCACGCTTCGTTTCATGCCGTCGAGCCTAGCCGTCCGGTTTGCACGATCTTGACGCGGGCCGGGTTGGTGCCCTGCCCGCCCGGGTCAGCCGGAGCCGGGCGGCGGGGCCGGCTCCGGGTTCGCGTTCGGCTCCGGGTTCGGATCCCGGTTGCGCAGCGGTGGCCGCGACCAGGGCGCACCGGCGGCGTCCGACTCCGGCCGCAGACCGAGCTCGTGGAGCAGGTTGACCGCCACCATGGCGGTGAACAGCGCGTTCGGGTTGGCCCCGCCGATGCCCAGCTCCGCGACGGCCCCCGCGAACGCGTCCGGCCGGACCCGCACGCCCTCCCCGGTCAGACCCAGCGCCACCCCCTGCAGCGCGGTGGCCTGCTCCAGCAGGCCTTCCAGGTGGGACGCCGCTTCGGCACGCCGGCGCACGGCGAAGGTGTGCCCGTCGGTGAGCAGCTCCGCTTCCCCCCGCTCGAAGAGGAGGGCCGCGGAGGCCAGGACGGTCTGGATCTTGAGCTGGTCGGCGTCGGCCATCGCACCACAGGGCCCGTTGCCCTCGTCGGACAGGTGCAGGACGCCGGCGTCCCGGAGGTGCACGATCACGTGCCCGGCGCAGTGGCCCTGGCTGCGCAGCACCCGGACCGCGCCGTCGGCGAAGGTCCAGCCGGTGAACCGCAGCGGGCCGATCCGGATCCGCTCCAGCGGGCGTTCCTCGTAGGTCCGGGTCTTCGCGCCCAAGGGCCGCATCGGCCGGAAGAGCGCGACCAGCCCGGCCGCGGTCCGCCCCGGGTCGGGGAGCGCCGCGGCCCCGGCGGCCCGCTCGAAGGTCCGGGCCCAGTACTCGGCCGGGTCCCGCATCTGCGGCAGGTCGGGGGCGGGGACCCAGTGCTCGGCCGGTACGCCCAGGCCGTCGGCCAGGTCGTTGTTGCCGACGTGGTCGAGGTGGCCGTGCGTGGTCAGCACCAGGGCCCGGGACCAGGGGCCGACGCGGCCGGTCGCCTCCAGGAGCGCCGTACGGAAGGCCGTGGTGACACCGGTGTCGACGACCACGAGGGTGTCGCCGGCCCGGTGCACGAGGGCATTGGCGACGTCCGGCTGGCCGTGCGCGAGGTCCAGCTCCTGCCCGAGGACCAGTACGGTCCGGTCGTCGATCTCGATCAGGTCACCGAGCGCGGTCATCGGCCCTCCGCGGTCCAGTCCGGGCACCCCTGCCGAGCGTACGCCGCCACCGGGGAGGGCGCCGCCCGCGTCAGGCGCCGGGCGACGGGGGAACGGGGGTCGGTCTACTTCTCGTCGAAGTCGGCCGCCGCCACCCGGAGCGGGCGCAGCAGCGCGAAGATCTCCCCGCACTCCTCGGCGTCGTAGGCGCCCAGACCGAAGTCGATCTCCATCAGCGCCTTCGTGGCCGCCTCGACCACCTCGCGGCCCTTGTCCGTGATCGACGCGAGGGTGCCGCGCCCGTCGTTCGGGTTCGGGCGCCGGGCGACGAGGCCGGACTTCACCAGCCGGTCCACCGTGTTCGTCACCGACGTCGGGTGCACCATGAGCCGCTCGCCGATCTTCGACATCGGCAGTTCGCCGGCCTTGGAGAAGGTCAGCAGCACCAGCGCCTCGTAGCGCGCGAAGGTCAGACCGTACGGCTTGACGACCGCGTCGACCTCGCCGAGCAGGATCTGGTGCGCCCTCATGATCGAGGTGATCGCGGCCATCGAGGGGACCGGGCCCCAGCGTTGCTGCCAGAGTTCGTCGGCGCGGGCGATCGGGTCGAAGGGAAGACTGAGCGGCTTGGGCACGCATCAGACCCTACCGGGCGGTCATTTGGCCGCGGGATCCGTCTCACGCCTCGGCCCGTCCGTCCGGCGCACCTCGGCGAGCAGCAGCAGGACGACCCCCGTGCCCAGCACCGCGGCCGACGCCACCACCACGTGGACGGACAGGAACTCCGCCGCGACTCCGGCGAGCGCCATGCCGACGCCCTGAAGGGTCATCAGGCCGGTGCTGAGCAGGGTCATCGCCCGGCCGCGCAGATCCTCGGGCACGGCCTCGACGTACCACTGGTCGAGCCCGAGGGTGTACGCGTGGGCCAGCCCGGCCAGGACGAGCGCGGCCAGCAGGAGCGGCAGGCCGGGCCGGACGGCGTACGCGAGCAGCGGCAGCAGCGAGACGGCGGCGAGCGGGGCCGTGATCCGCGAACGCGTTCGGGCGGTGAGCGCGGAGCCCGCCCACACCTCCCCGGCGATGGCTCCGGCCGGCATCGCGCACATCAGCAGCCCGAGCCCGGCGGTGGAGATCCCGAGGCCGGTGGCGTACGGCGTCAGCAGCGCCTCCGGTACGACCACGAAGAGCGGCGGCAGCCAGGACAGCAGGGTCAGGGCCCGCAGCCGGCGGTGGCCCAGCACGGCCCGCAGCCCGGCGAGCGGGGAGACCCGCGTCCCGGCGCCTGCGGACCGGGCGGGCCGGGCCCGGGTGCCCAGGCGCAGCAGGAGGGCGGAGCCGAGGAAACCGGCGGCCGTAAGGAGGATGGCCCCGCGCGGGGCCAGCACGGTGAGCAGCAGCCCGCCGAGCCCGAAGCCGATCAGCTGGGCGCTCTGCGCCACCATGCGCAGCAGCGAGCGGCCCAGGACGTACGCGTCCGTGGCCCCGAGGACGTCGGCGAGGGAGGCGCTGCGGGTGCCCTGGAACAGCGGCGCGACGAAGGCCATCGCGCAGCGCAGGACGAGGAGCAGCGCGACCGGGGTGCCGGGCGCGGCCATGGCGGCGGCGCAGGCCGCGCAGACGAGGTCGCAGCCGACGAGCACGCGGCGGGCGGGGAGCCGGTCGGCGAGCGGCGCGAGGAGGGTGCCGCCGAGGGCGTAGGGGAGGAAGCCGAGGGCGAAGGTGAGCGCGCTCATCAGGGGGGAGCCGGTGGCGCGGTAGACGAGGACGGTGAGGGAGATCTCGGCGATGACGACGCCGAGCACGGACAGCAGGTGCGCGGCGAACACCGGCCGGAACTCCCCGACCCGGAAGACGGCCCGGTATCCGACGGGCTCCGGCGGTGAGCCCGGAACGGACGGCCCGCCCGGGCCGGGAGCGGACCCGGGAGCGGTGACGGACCGGGCCGGGCCCGGCGCGCCCGGCCCGGGAACGGTGACGGCGGCCGGGGCCCGGCCGTCCGCACCCGGCCCGGGGGCGGGCGCGTCCCCGGGCGAAGCGGCCCGCCCGGGAGCGGTGACGGCGGCCGGGGCTTGGCCCGGCGTGCCCGGGGCGGCGGTTGCCGGGGACCCGGACGGTTCTGCGTTGGTCATACGGTGCACCTTGGCGACGCCTAGGCTGGGGCGACAGAGATTCGCCCCCACCCGAATCACCCGCCTCCGGGCCCGGCAGCCGTGCAGCCCCGCCCGACCGGCCCGACCGGCCCGACCGACCCGTCCGCCCCCCACCCGTCCCACCCCCGGAGGGACCCGTGCCCTTCCACTTCCGCTTCGGCGCCGCCGACCTGTTGCGCTGCCGGTTCTCGATCTCGCCCCGCTGGGAGACCCAGGAGGCGGTACGGGTCCTGCTGGACCGGCGGCGCCACGCCTACCACCTGCCCTGGCTCCGCGGGATCCGTACGGCGGCCGCCGGGCTGGACCTGCGGCCGCTGTGGCTGCTGATGCCGCGCACGGGACACAACCCGGACTTCCTCAGCCCGCCCCCGGCGGGCCCGTCGGTCACCTTCGAGGAGGAGCTCGCGCGGGTCCGGGCCGCCGATCCGCAGGCGGCCCGGGAGGACCTGCGGCGCTCCCTGGTCTGTACCCCGGGCGCCCTGGAGAGCGCGGCCGGGCAGCGGATGCTGGCCGACCCGGAGCGGGCGGTCCAGGAGCTGGCCGACCTCTACGAGCAGGCCTGGCGGGCGCTGGTCGCCCCGCACTGGCCCCGGCTGCGCGCCCTGCTGGAGGCGGACATCCTGTTCCACTCCCGGCGGCTGGCCGCGGGCGGGCTGGAGGCCCTCTTCGACGGCCTCCACCCGGATCTGCGCTGGTCGGGGAAGACCCTCAGCATCGCCCGCCGGGGCCACCACGACCGCTCCCTCGACGGCCAGGGGCTCCTCCTGATGCCGAGCGCCTTCGTCTGGCCGGAGGTGGTGGGCGGCTACGACCCGCCGTGGCAGCCGACCCTGGTGTACCCGGCCAGGGGCATCGGCGCCCTGTGGACGGCCCCGGCAGGCCCGGCCCCGCAGGCCCTGGCCCGCCTCCTGGGCCGCGGCCGCGCCGACGTCCTGTGCGCCCTGACCGAGCCGGCCTCGACCACCGCCCTGGCCCACCGTCTGTCCCTGGCCCCCTCCACGGTCTCCGCCCACCTCAAAACCCTCCAGGAAGCCGGCCTCCTCATCCCCTCCCGCCACGGCCACCAGATCCTCTACGAACGCACCCCCCTGGCGATCGCCCTGACGAATCCGGGGTAGATCCAGCCCCGCCGGCGTTTGAGGCGCGGGGTCCGGGGCGGAGCCCCGGGGGCTCGGCGGGTCCGGGCAGCGCCCGGGGAACGGAGGAAGGGCGGGCCGGGGACTCGGCCCCGCGCAGCGGCAAGGGTTGCTGCGGGGACTTCGCCCCACACCAGCACCCATACGCACGCGGCGCTGTCGCACCCCTCCCCACCTGCCCCCATGTCACGATGACCCGGCCCACGGCCACGGCCACGCCCGCACCCGCCGCCCGCCCCTTCGCCCCGAGGAAGCCGGATGCCAGCCCCCCGCAGACGCCCCGCCACCCTCCTCACCGCAGCCCTGGCCCTGGCCGCGACAGCGGCATGCAGCGCCACCCCCACCGCGCAGCCGGAGTCCGCTCCGCCCCACCACCCGGCCGGAGTCGGCCTCGTCGACGAGTCCCCGTTCTGGGTGGACCCGCAGAGCGACGCCGCCCGCCAGGTCGCCGCCTGGGAGGCGCAGGGCCGCAACAGCGACGCCCAGGTGCTGCGCCGCATCGCCGACCGGCCGATGGCCCTGTGGGGCCCGGCCGGCGACCCCGGCCCCGAGATCCGCCGGGCCAGGGCGAGCGCCCGTACGGCCGGCCGCACCCTGGTCCTCGTCGCGTACAACATCCCGTACCGGGACTGCGGGCAGCACTCGGCGGGCGGCGCCCGGGACGCCGCCGCGTACCGGAGCTGGATCGGCGCCTTCGCCGACAACATCGCCGACACCAAGGCGCTGGTCGTCCTGGAGCCGGACGCGATTGCGCACCTCGTGGACGGCTGCACCCGGGCCGACCACCGCGACGAGCGGCTGCGGCTCCTCTCCGAGGCCGTCGACCGGCTCAAGCGCAACAAGAACACCAAGGTCTACCTGGACGCCGGCAACCCGGCCTGGATCCGGGACCCGCGGAAACTGGTCGATCCCCTCTACAAGGCGGGACTGGACCGCGCCGACGGCTTCGCCCTCAACGTCTCCAACTTCCAGCCCAGCGCGGCCGGCCAAAAGTACGGCGCCACCCTCTCCAAGGCCACCAAGGGCAAGCACTTCGTCATCGACACCAGCCGCAACGGCGACGGCCCCCTCCAGGGCGACCGCGCCCAGGCCTGGTGCAACCCGCCGGGCCGCGCCCTGGGCACGCCCCCGACCGACGGGACGGGCGACCCGCTCGTGGACGCGTACCTCTGGATCAAGCGCCCCGGCGAATCGGACGGCACCTGCCGCGGCGGCCCCCCGGCCGGGAAGTGGTGGCCGGACTACGCCCTGGGCCTGGCCCGCCGCTCCACGGACTAGACTGACCGAATCCCCCTTGCCCTGCGGGGAGTTGAGATGGATCCTGTGCGCTACGAACGCGGCGCCGGGGGGTCCGTCATCACGGCGATCGGCCAGTTCCGCGCCCTGTCCGCCTGACCCGGGCCCTAGCTCAGCCACCCGTCCCGCGAGGCCGCCGACGGGGGCTCCGGAGGCTTCGGAGCCGGACGCACCCGGACCCACTTCGCCACCGACGGCGTGCCGTCCGCGTCCGTCACGAACACCATGTACCAGCCGGGCGGCACCAGCGTCGGGTCCGCGGGCACGGTGACCGTCACCGTGTCGGCCGTCTTCGCCAGCCCGAGCTCGATCGAGCGCTGCTCCACGTCGGTGGTGTGCGTGACCGCGCTCGGCCGCATCAGCCGGGCCCGCTGGATCCGCTCGGCCCGCGGTGCCCGGAAGGTGGCGGAGCCGCCTAGCTCCACCTCCTCGGGCCCCTCCCCCAGGACCGGCCGCAGCGCCGGGTCCCGGTGGAGGTAGGGCGGGCTGTACACCTCCAGCCGGTGTTCGAACCGGCCCAGCCTGGTGTTGTCCTTGTCCGCGAAGAGCGGGTCGGAGCCGAAGGTCGCCACCCGCCCGTCGGGCAGCAGCAGCGCCTCGGAGTGGTAGTTGCGCCCGACCTTCGGGGACGCGGCGGCCACGAAGGTGTCGGTGCGCGGGTAGTAGAACTGCGCCTTGCGGATGTCGCTGGCGCCCCGGCCGCGGTAGTCGGCGGAGCCGCCCGTGGTGAAGAGGGAGTCGTCGGGCAGCAGCACGCTGCTGAGGTAGCGCACGCCCTGCGGCAGCCGGGCCGTCGACCGGAAGGCCGGCACCTCCGCCTTGAGGTCCACGACGGCCGTGCGGTCCGTGGACAGCCTGGACTCGCCGACTCCGCCGCCGCCGAGCACCATCACCTTCTGGTCCTGGGCCGGGGGGAGCAGGACGGAGGAGGAGGTCTCCAGCTGGTCGGGGTCGGCGAGTCCGCCGACCTTGCGGTACTGGTTCGTCGCCAGGTCCCACACGCCCGGCTCGCGCCCCTTGCCCTTGGGTCCGTAGCCCGCGTTGGAGCCGGTGTAGAGCAGTTTGCCGCCCTGGGTGAGGAAGAGGGCGGGGTAGGTCGGGAAGTAGCGGAAGGGACCCTTGGACCACTTCTTGGTCTTCGGGTCGTAGTACTCGTTGTCGCCGGGTACGACGTCGCCCACGTCGTTGAGCCCGGACACGGCGAGGACCCGCCCGTCCTGGAGCCCCACCAGGGTCGGGTACCAGCGGGCGTCCTTCATCGGGTCCACCGGTACGTACTTCTCCGCCAGGGGGTCGAACTCGTAGGCGGACTTGATGCCCTGGAAGTCCTGCTTGCCGGCGCCGAGCCGCTCCGCGAGCCCGTAGACGTCGGCGGCGTCCTTGCCGGTGAGCCCGGCCACCGTGTACTGGGCTGCCTGGGTGGTCAGCCCCGCGGCGCCCTCGTGGACCGCCTCCACGAAGACCCGCGCCTCGGCCGCGACCACCTTGGCCTTCCACGGCATCATCTGCCCGCCGCTCCCGTAGGCGATCTCGAACCGCCGGGTGGCCCTGGGGACGGTGACGGCGAACTTCGACACGTACTCGACGCCCGAGGGGGACCGGAAGACGGTGCCCTTCGGCAGCCTGACCGCCTTGTCGGGGCTCTCGTTCTTGACCCGCATGCCGCCGCCGGCCCGGGTGACCTTCCCGTCGAGCACCTCGTAGCGCGCGGTGCCGCCGGCCACCAGGAGCTGTCCGTCGGGGAGTTGGCTGTGGCCCGAGCAGAAGAAGTCCTCCGGGGTCGGGATCTTCTTGAAGCTGTCGTCCCGCGGATCCCACAGGACGGTGGAGAAGCTCCCCTTGTCGAAGTTGCGCTGATCGTTGCCCGAGCCGGCGATCAGCAGCACCTTGCCGGTGCGCAGCAGCGCCGCGTGCATGGCGTTGATCCGGTACTCCTCGGGGAGTTCGATGAGCCCCCACGAGCCGTACTGGACGCGGTAGCCGGCCTGCCCGATCTTGTACGAGTGGTAGCGGTCCCCGGCGAAGGAGAGCGCGGCGGGCGCGTTGAGCGCGAGCAGCAGGGCGGCGGCTCCGGCGCCCAGGGCCGTCTTCTTGAACTGCTTCGAAGGGCGGTAGTCCATGGCTCAGTTCCCTCCCGCGGTGGTCGCGAACGCCTGCTCCGGCTCCTCCCCCGGTTCGGGGCCCGCGCCGGACGCACCCCGGGCCGTACGGGTGCGCAGCCGGGTCACGGCCCATACGGCCGGCGGGGCGAGGGTGACGGCCAGCGCGAGGACCGCCCAGACGCGCATGGCCGCGTGGGTGTGTTCGTAGCGCACGGAGGCGGCGAGGGAGACGAGGAGGACGGCGGCCCAGAAGAGGTGGATGCGGAAGGTCGCGGGCCGGTCGGGGCTGGCGGTGCCGCCCTTGGGCGTGACGATGAAACGGCCCCGGGTGCGCAGCACCGCCGAGCCGAGCGACATCAGGTAGACCGGCGCGCAGACTGCCGACATCGCCATGCCGGCGAGCCCGCCGGAGCCCTCCGGCTCGTGGGGCGAGACGTTGTGGCGGCGGTTCCACAGGTACAGGCCGACCTGGAGGGCGGCGGCGTCGGTGTAGAGCATCAGCCAGACCTCGGAGGAGACCTGGGTGCCGGAGGCGCCGAACCACAGGAACAGCACGCAGCTGAGGACGCCGAGGAGCCAGTTGACGGCGGTCATCGGGTAGTAGACGAGCATCAGGGTGTAGTTGAGCCGGCGGCCCGCGGGCATCCGGAAGCAGCCCCGCCAGTACTGCCGCAGGAGGGTCTCGTACGTCCCTCTCGACCAGCGCAGCTGCTGCGTGAAGAAGTCGGTCCAGGTGCTCGGCCCCTCCCCCACGGCGAGCACGTCGGGGGTGTAGACGGAACGCCAGAACCTGCCGGTCGCGGGGTTCCTGCTGCGGTGCAGCTCGAAGCCGGTGGCCATGTCCTCGGTGAGGGAGTCGTAGAGCCCGCCGACCTGGCGCAGGGCGCTGATCCGGACGGCGTTGTTGGTGCCGACGAACATGGGGCGCCGTAGCGGTTGCCCGCGCGCTGGATCAGAGCGTGGAAGAGGTACTGCTGGGACTCGGCGGCCTTGGTGACCGAGGCGGTGTAGTTGCCGTAGACCTGCGGGCCGACGACGAAGGCGATGTCGGGGTCGCGGAAGAAGCCGAGCATCCGCTCCAGGTACTGCGGGAGCGGCACGTGGTCGGTGTCCACGGAGGCGAAGTAGTCGTAGTCCGCGCCGTGCCGGGCGAGCCAGGCGTTGTAGTTGCCGTGCTTGGTCCTCGCCCGGTGCGCCCCCTTCGCCGTGTTCCACTCGGCGACGCCCTTGCGGGTGAAGTGGCGCACGCCGAGCGCCGCGCACAGTTCCCTGGCCCCGGGGTCGTCGCCCTCGTCGAGGAGCCAGACGTCGAGCGGCCCGTCGTGGCGGACGGCGACGGCCCCGCGCAGGGTCGCGGCCGCCATGGAGAGGGGTTCCTTGCCGGGGACGTAGGTGGTGAGGAAGGCGACGCGGGTGCCGGGCTCGGCGGGGACGGGGACGGGGTCCCGGGCGACCATCGTGGCGTGGGCGATCGAGACGACGTTGACCACCATGAAGAGCATGATCAGGGCGACGGATCCGAGCATCACGGCGTCGAGCCGCACCAGCCAGGTCTCGCCGCCCTCCCGGACGGTGCGGTGCGTGGGCCAGACGAGGTAGAGCAGCAGTCCGGTGGCGGCGACGGGGGCGAGGGTCATGAGCGCGACGGCCCGTATTCGGGTCCGGAGGTCCTCGCGCGCGAGCAGGGAGCGGTACTTCACCCGGTAGGCGACGGCGGGGTCCGGCTCCTCGCAGGGGCCGGCCAGTCGGCTGTGGGTCTCGTAGTCGAAGGCTTCCTGCCGCACGGTTTCCTCCAGCGCTCGAAACCGGGGTACGTATCCCAACGAAAGGGGAGATGCCTCGGCCTGTCGAACTGGATGCACCCGACCGGGCGGTTCCGTTCCGTGCCCTCACGGCCAGGGCCGAACGGGTCATGGCGCCGAGCGCCGGGCGCCGGGCGCCGGCCGCGCCCTCAGCCGGCCCGGCCGCCGATCAGGATGCCGCGTCCGGCGTAGAAGCGGTCCAGTTCGGCCCAGGGAACGGGCGCGTACTGCTGCGAAGCATCGGGGAAGCCGGAGGGATTGTGCACCAGGACGGCATCGTCGGTGGCCCCGACGGCGAGCACCAGGTGGCCGCCCCTGGCCTCCACCGCGGCGGCCGGGGTACGGATCGACCAATGCACCGACAGCATCGCCATCCCGCCCGCGGCGAGCGTGTCCCGGACGGCCTGGTGGCCCAGTACGGGCACCGAGCGGGCGTCCAGGCCCCAGCGGGCGTTCACGTACTCGGCGAACGGCCGGTAGATCAGCCCCTGCACGGCGTCCCCGTCCCGGACGTACGCCCCGGCCCCGCAGAGCTCCTTCACCAGCGCCACCGAGGGCGGCACCGGGAGCCCCAGGCTCCCCAGCACCATCCGCAGACAGGCCACTCCGCACATGCGGGGCGCCCAGAAGGCGTACTCCTCGGGGGACCCGGCGCCGGACCCGGCCCACAGCGGATCCCGCGCCGCGTCGGCCCCCGCGACGAACTCGGGCACCAGCGCGGCGGACTCCCACTGGGAGTAGTACGGGACGGCGTGCTTGATCACGGAGACGGTCATGCCTCCGCAGTCTGCTCTACGCGAGGTCCCCCGGCCTCGGGCGCCCCCGGTGCAAGCCCTGCGCGAGGGGCTCGCGAGTGGGCTCAGCCCCCGGCGAGGTGGCGTTCCACCGTTTCCATCTTGGACGTCATGCCGTCCGTGACGCCGGGGCGGATGTCGGCCTTGAGGACGAAGGAGACCCGGGGGGCGCGCGCCTCCACGGCGGCCACCGCGCGCTTGACCACGTCCATCACCTCGTCCCACTCGCCCTCGATGGTGGTGAACATGGCGTCCGTGTGGTTCGGCAGCCCCGACGCGCGGACGACGCGGACGGCGTCGGCCACGTACTCACCGACCTCTTCGCCGACGCCCAGCGGGGTCACCGAGAACGCGATCATCATGCGCGGGCCGCCTCACGGGCACGGGCGGCGAGCACGCCGGCCGACTCGTCGCGCTTGAGCAGGCGGTCGCCGTAGAGCCCGCCGAAGGGGACCAGCGCCAGCAGGAAGAACAGCACGACCTTCTTCAGGGGCCACTTCGCCTTGAACCAGACGTCCAGCAGGAAGACGCCGTAGATGACGAACAGGATCCCGTGGATGATGCCGAGCGGCATCATCAGGTAGTCGATGTCCGAGATCCGGCTCAGCACCGAGCCGAAGATCAGCAGCGCCGGGAACGAGAGCGCCTCCGGTACGGAGATGAGGCGCAGCCGGTGCAGGGCGGAAGCGGTCTTGATGTCCACGTGGAACCTTCGGGATGGATGCCGGGGGTCCGTCCCAGTGTCTCAGCCGCGCCGGGCGATCTTGGCGCGGGGCCGGGGTCCCGGCGGACCGGGCCACGACCCCGACCGGACCGTGCCGAACCGTGACGCATATCGGCCAACGGGCCCCTGTTCGGTGCCGCTCGCTGCGGATAACGTCTTCCCGTGGCTCAGTTCCGACTCCAAGGCAGCAAGGTGCTCGCCGTCGACCTGACCGGGGACGCCGTGAAAGCGAAAAACGGCTCCATGGTCGCGTACGACGGCCAGATGGCCTTCAAGAAGATGACCGGCGGCGGCGAAGGCCTCCGCGGAATGGTGACCCGGCGGCTCACCGGCGAGCAGATGACCGTGATGGAAGTGCAGGGGCACGGCACCTGCTTCTTCGCCGACCGGGCGAGCGAGATCAATCTGGTCAACCTGCGCGGCGAGAAGCTGTACGTCGAGTCCAGCAACCTGCTGTGCACCGACGCCGGCCTGCGCACCGGCACCACCTTCACCGGCCTGCGGGGTGCGAGCACGGGCAACGGCCTGTTCACCACCACCGTCGAAGGCAGCGGGCAGGCGGCGATCATGTCCGACGGCCCGGCGGTGGTGCTGCGCGTCAGCGCCCAGTACCCGCTCTCCGTCGACCCGGGGGCGTACATCGCGCACACCGGCAACCTCCAGCAGTCCTTCCAGTCCGGTGTGAACTTCCGCACGCTGATCGGCGAGGGCTCCGGCGAGTCCTTCCAGATCCGCTTCGAGGGCGAGGGCCTGGTGTACGTCCAGCCCAGCGAGCGCAACACCATCGGGGGCGACGTCTGATGCCGTTCCGCGAGATCAACTCGAAGATGGTCGAGGCCCAGGTCGTACCGGGGCGGAAGATGTACAGCCAGCGCGGCGCGATGCTCGCCTACCGCGGCGAGGTCTCCTTCACCCCGAGCCTGACCGGCGGCCAGGGCGGCGTGATGGGCATGATCGGGCGCCGCGTGGCGAACGAGCAGACCCCGCTGATGGAGGTCGAGGGCAGCGGCACGGTGATGTTCGGCCACGGCGGCCACCACATCCAGGTGATCAGCCTCACGGGCGAGACGCTCTACGTGGAGGCCGACCGGCTGCTCGCCTTCGACGGCACCCTGCAGCAGGGGACGATGTTCATGGGGGCGCAGGGCGGGGTCATGGGCATGGTCCGCGGCCAGGTGACGGGCCAGGGCCTGTTCACCACCACCCTCAAGGGCCACGGCTCGGTGGCCGTGATGGCCCACGGCGGGGTCATCGAGCTGCCGATCCACCCGGGCCGCCCGATCCACGTGGACCCGCAGGCCTACGTCGCCCACCACGGCGAGGTCCGCAACAAGCTGTCCACGGCGCTGGGCTGGCGGGACATGGTCGGGCGCGGCTCGGGCGAGGCGTTCCAGCTGGAGCTGTCCGGCCAGGGCGCGGTGTACGTACAGGCCTCGGAGGAGAAGCTGTGAACTTTGGTCCCGTGACCGGCGGACCCGGCGGCCCGACGGTCTTCGACCCGTACACCCTGCCGTCCGACGACAACGTCAACGCCTACACCTTCTGCGTGGAGCTCAAGGGGAGCCAGTGGTTCCTGCAGAAGGGCAAGATGATCGCCTACTACGGGCGCATCGAGTTCAACGGCATCGGCCACGGCCGGTTCGACCGGCTGCTGCGCACCAGCTTCCACTCGCCGCTGCACGCGAGCGACTGGGTGGTGGCCGAGGGCCAGGGCAAGATGCTGCTCGCCGACCGGGCCTTCGACGTGAACTCGTACGACCTGGACAACGGCAACCTGACCATCCGGTCGGGCAACCTGCTCGCCTACCAGCCCACGCTCGCGCTCAAGCAGTCGATCGTGCCGGGCTTCCTCACCCTGATCGGGACCGGCAAGTTCGTGGCGGCCTCCAACGGGCCGGTGGTGTTCATGGAGCCGCCGCTGCGCGTGGACCCGCAGGCGCTCGTAGGGTGGGCGGACTGTCCCTCCCCCTGCCACCATTACGACCACAAGTACATGTCGGGCGTGATCGGCGGCCTGCGCTCGCTGACGGGCATCGGGGGCTCCTCGGGCGAGGAGCACCAGTTCGAGTTCGTCGGCGCGGGTACGGTACTGCTCCAGTCCTCGGAGATGCTGATGGCGGAGCAGGCGGTCGGGACCGTGGGCGCCGGCGCGGCCACGGGCAACGCCCAGGGCGTGCCCGGACAGGGTCCGATGGGTCAGATGGGCCAGAGCGGCGTACCGCGGATGCCGGGGCAGCTCGGTGATCTCCAGCGGCGCTTCGGTCTGTAGGAAACCTCTCACTCCGCCGTATTTTTGTACGTAATTCAACTTCTTAGGTAGAGTTCTTTCATGGAGACCATCGAGACCGAGACGGCCACCCCCTGGCTGAGCGACGCCGAGCAGTGCGCCTGGCGCACCCACCTGGACGTCAGCAGACTGCTGTCGCACCAGCTGGAAAAGGACCTCCAGCCGTTCGGGCTCACCAACAACGACTACGAGATCCTCGTGAACCTCTCCGAATCCGAGGAACTCCGGATGCGGATGAGCGATCTCGCGACGTCCACCCTGCAGTCCAAGAGCCGGCTCTCCCACCAGATCACCCGCATGGAATCGGCGGGCCTCGTCCGCCGCGTGAACTGCGAGTCCGACCGCCGCGGGCTCTACGCCGTCCTCACCCCCGAGGGCATGGAGACGATGCGCAAGGTCGCCCCGCACCACGTGGCGTCCGTCCGCCGGCACTTCATCGACCTGCTCCCGCCGGAGGCGCTCGCGGCTCTACGCGCGTCCCTGGGACCGGTCGCCGAGCACCTGCGGGCGAACCGCGGCAAAGCCTGACCCCCGGTCGCTCGGCGCGCCCATCGCGGCGGATCACCGGACAATGGTGGCAACGCATCCGCAGCCGGCCCACGCCGAGCGACCGTAGGCGCACATGGCCGGCCCGAGGAGGTCCTGCCATGCAGCGCAACACGTACGTTTCCGCGGCCGCGGCCGTGGTCCTGGCCCTGGGAGGCCCGGTGGCGGCCGCGGCGACGGCATCCGCCGCCACGCCGACGGCCCTGACCGCGGCCACGGCCGCGCGCGCCGACGTGACCGCCGAGGCGGCGGCAGCGGCGGCCCTGAAGGCCAACCCCGGAGTCATCGAGTCCCTGGACCGCGACGGCGCGATCTGGCACGTGGACGTCGTCAGCAAGGACGGCACCCACTCGGAGCTGGAAGTGGACGCCGTGAGCGGCAGCGTCACCAAGGAGAACCAGGACGACGACCAGAAGGCCGACGACTACGCCTCGCTGCTCGCCGCGAAGGTGACCGCCGAGCAGGCGATGAAGACGGCCGTGGCCGCCCACCCCGGCAAGGTCTGGTCGGTGGAGTGGGACGAAGACGATGACGGCAACGGCCGCGCCGCCACCTGGAACGTCGAGGTCAAGACGACCGACGGAAAGACCCAGAACGTGCACGTGGACACGGCCACGGCGAAGGTGGTCTCCTCCGAGTCCGACAACGACGACGGGGACAACTGAGCCCCACGCGCCACACGCACGGAAGCCGCACCCCGTGGACGGGGTGCGGCTTCCGTGTGTGGTCAGTCCGCACGGTCAGGCGTTGGGACGCTTTCCGTGGTTGGCCTTCTTCTTCTTGCGGGCTCGCTTCTTGTTGCCGCGCTTCGCCATGAAACCTCCCTGCGTTGGGGCATTCCGGGCGTTCGCCAGTCTATGACCGGCCCTCGGGCTCCGCATCCGGTTCCGTCGGTTCCGCCGATTCCGCCGCTTCCGTCAGGGTCGCGAGCAGTGCGTCCGAGGCCGCGTACGGATCCAGCTCGCCCGCCGCCACCCGCCCGGCCAGGGCCTCCAGGTGGGTGTCGCCGTGCACGTCGGCCAGCCGGGCCCGCAACGCGGTGATCGCGATCGTTTCCACCTCGCGCGCGGCCCGGGCCGTACGCCGCTGCGCCAGCACCCCGCGCTCGTCCATCCACGCCCGGTGCTTCTCCAGCGCCTCGACCAGCTCGTCGATGCCCGTACCGCGCGCCGCGACCGTCTTGACGATCGGCGGCCGCCAGTCGCCCTTGCCCCGGGACTCCCCCAGGCTCAGCATGTGGTTCAGCTCCCGGGCGGTGGCGTCCGCGCCGTCCCGGTCGGCCTTGTTCACCACGTAGACGTCGCCGATCTCCAGGATGCCCGCCTTCGCGGCCTGGATCCCGTCGCCCATCCCGGGGGCCAGCAGCACCACCGAGGTGTCGGCCTGCGCCGCGATCTCCACCTCCGACTGCCCGACCCCGACGGTCTCGACCAGGATCACCTCGCAGCCGGCCGCGTCCAGCACCCGGATCGCCTGCGGGGCGGCCCAGGCGAGCCCGCCCAGGTGGCCGCGGGTGGCCATGGAGCGGATGTACACCCCCGGGTCGGAGGCGTGGTCCGACATCCGCACCCGGTCGCCGAGCAGCGCGCCCCCGCTGAACGGCGAGGACGGGTCGACGGCCAGGACGCCGACCCGCTTGCCGGCCTGCCGGTACGCGGAGACCAGCGCCGAGGTCGTCGTGGACTTGCCGACGCCCGGGGAGCCGGTGAGGCCCACCACGTACGCGTTGCCCGTGAGCGGCGCCAGCGCCGCCATCACCTCGCGCAGCTGCGGGGACGCCCCCTCGACCAGCGAGATCAGCCGGGCGACCGCTCGCGGCCTGCCCTCACGGGCCTGGGCCACCAGCTGGGGGACGTCCACCGCCGTCATTCTTGCTGCGCTCCTCGGTTCTCGTACGGGTACGGCTACACATACGGGTGCGGGCGGCCGGGCGGCCGCCCCTCCCCTACGGGACGCGGACGATCAGGGCGTCGCCCTGGCCGCCGCCGCCGCACAGGGCGGCCGCGCCGACCCCGCCGCCGCGGCGCTTGAGTTCCAGCGCCAGGTGCAGCACCACGCGGGCGCCGGACATGCCGATCGGGTGACCCAGGGCGATGGCGCCGCCGTTGACGTTCACCTTTTCCGGGGTCACGCCGAGGTCCTTCATCGACTGCACGGCGACCGCCGCGAAGGCCTCGTTGATCTCGATGAGGTCGAGGTCCTCGACGCCGAGGCCCTCCTTCTTCAGGGCGTGCAGGATCGCATTGGAGGGCTGCGACTGGAGCGAGTTGTCCGGACCCGCCACATTGCCGTGGGCGCCGATCTCGGCGAGCCACTCCAGGCCCAGCTCCTCGGCCTTGGCCTTGCTCATCACGACCACGGCGGCGGCGCCGTCGCTGATCTGCGAGGAGGTGCCGGCGGTGATGGTGCCGTCCTTCGCGAAGGCCGGACGCAGCTTGCCGAGGGACTCGACCGTGGTCTCGGCCCGGATGCCCTCGTCCTGCGAGAACACCACCGGCTCGCCCTTGCGCTGCGGGATCTCGACCGGGGTGATCTCGGCCTCGAAGACGCCGTTCTTCTGCGCGGCGGCGGCGCGCTGGTGGGAGGTGGCCGCGAACGCGTCCTGCGGGGCCCGCTCGATGCCGAGGCGGCCGTTGTGCGTCTCGGTGGACAGGCCCATCGGGATGTTCTCGAAGGCGTCGGTGAGACCGTCGTAGGCCATCGCGTCCAGCATCTCGATGGCGCCGTACTTGAAGCCCTCACGGGACTTCGGCAGCAGGTGCGGGGCGTTGGTCATGGACTCCTGACCGCCCGCGACCACGATGTCGAACTCCCCGGCGCGGATGAGCTGGTCGGCCAGCGCGATGGCGTCCAGACCCGACAGGCACACCTTGTTGATGGTGAGCGCGGGGACGTTCATGGGGATCCCGGCCTTGACGGCGGCCTGGCGGGCCGGAATCTGGCCCGCACCGGCCTGGAGCACCTGGCCCATGATCACGTACTGGACCTGGTCGCCGGAGATCCCGGCCCGTTCCAGCGCGGACTTGATGGCGAAGCCGCCGAGGTCGGCACCCGAGAAGGACTTCAGCGAGCCGAGCAGTCGCCCCATGGGCGTGCGGGCCCCGGCGACGATCACTGACGTGGTGTTGTTCGTTCCGGACATGGAGCACAGCCCCTTGAAGATGAGGAGTGAACGAGGGTTTACCCGAATGTACTGAGCGGTACCCGTGGCGTCACCGGCGCGTCAGTGTGATCGCGCGCACGTTGCGTAACCGGCTCCGGTAGCGCTGCACTGTGTCCATGCTGACAAGAATCGACCACATCGGGATCGCCTGCTTCGACCTGGACAAGACGGTTGAGTTCTACCGTGCCACGTACGGCTTCGAGGTGTTCCACTCCGAGGTCAACGAGGAGCAGGGCGTCCGCGAGGCCATGCTCAAGATCAACGAGACCTCCGACGGCGGAGCCTCCTACCTCCAGCTCCTGGAGCCCACCCGCGAGGACTCCGCGGTCGGCAAGTGGCTGGCCAAGAACGGCGAGGGCGTCCACCACATCGCCTTCGGCACCGAGGACGTCCAGGGCGACTCGGAGGCCATCCGCGGCAAGGGCGTCCGCGTCCTCTACGACCAGCCCCGCACCGGCTCGATGGGCTCCTCCATCACCTTCCTGCACCCCAAGGACTGCCACGGCGTCCTCACCGAACTGGTCACGAGCAGCCCCGAGCACTGATGTCCCGTTTCCCCGGCCGGTAGAGTGGCTTTGGCTCGGCCGGGGTTCGGTGCGGAGACGGGGTCGGGGCCTGTATCGCCCGACCCGGAATCTGACACCATTCCCCGGGGGCGTCGTTCAGCGGGCGGACGGTGCTCGTTTGGGATCGGGCTTGCGACCAGGGGACGGATGGGACCGCGCTGTGCGGGGCTACGAAAGCCAGGAGAGTCATCAGGCCGAGGCCGACCATCTCTCGCGCTTCGAAGCCGAGATGGAGCGGCTGAAGAAGGAACGCGGGAAGGCCGTCCAGCACGCCGATGACCTGGGGTACCAGGTCGAGGTGCTGCGCGCCAAGCTCCACGAGGTACGCCGCAATCTGGCGTCCCGCCCCGCCTACGACGGCGCGGACATGGGCTACCAGGCGGAGCAGCTGCTCCGCAATGCCCAGATCCAGGCCGACCAGATGCGGTCCGACGCCGAGCGCGAACTGCGCGACGTACGGGCGCAGACCCAGCGCATCCTCCAGGAGCACGCCGAGCACCAGGCGCGCCTCCAGGCCGAACTGCACGCCGAGGCCGTCAACCGCCGCCAGCGCCTGGACCAGGAGCTGAGCGAGCGCCGCCAGACGGTGGAAGCCCACGTCAACGAGAACGTGGCCTGGGCCGAGCAGTTGCGCGCCCGCACCGAATCGCAGGCCCGCCGGCTCATGGACGAGTCCCGCGTCGAGGCCGAGCAGACCCTGAACGCCGCCCGCGCCGAGGCCGCCCGGGTCGCCTCCGAGGCCACCCGCCGGCTCGCCTCCGAGAACGAATCCGCCCGCGCCGAGGCCGAATCGACGCTGCTGCGCGCCCGCAAGGAGGCCGAGCGGCTGCTGACCGCCGCCTCCGCGCAGGCCCAGGAGGCCACCGAGCACGCGGAGCGGCTGCGCTCCACCACCTCCGCCGAGGCCGAGCAGACCCGCCGCCAGACGATGGACCTGGGCCGGGTCGCCGAGCAGCGCACCCAGGAGGCCGAAGGGGCCCTGCGCGAGGCTCGCGCCGCCGCGGAGAAGCTGCTCGCGGAGGCCAAGGAGAGCGCCGCACGGCAGCTCGCCTCGGCGGAATCCGTCAACGAGCAGCGCACCCGTACGGCCAAGGAGCAGGTGGCCCGCCTGGTCGGCGAGGCCAACAAGGAGGCCGAGACCCTCAAGGCCGAGGCCGAGCAGGCGCTCGCCGATGCCCGCGCGCAGACCGAGCGGTTGCGCAAAGAGGCCGGCGAGCAGGCCCGTACCGCGGCGGCCGAGGACACGGCGGCCCAGCTGGCGAAGGCGGCCCGCACCGCCGAGGAGGTCCTGAACAAGGCCTCGGAGGACGCCCGCGCCACCACCCGGGCGGCGTCCGAGGAGGCCGAGCGGATCCGCGGCGAGGCCGAGGCGGAGGCCGAGCGGCTGCGCGCCCAGGCCGCGGCCACGGCCGATGAGCTCAAGGGCGCCGCGAAGGACGACACGGAGGAGTACCGGGCCCGTACGGTCGAGCTCCAGGAGGATGCCCGCCGGCTGCGCGGCGAGGCCGAGCAGCTGCGCGCCGAGGCCGTCGCCGAGGGCGAGCGGATCCGCGGCGAGGCCCGCCGCGAGGCCGTCCAGCAGATCGAGGAGGCGGCCCGCACCGCCGAGGAGCTGCTGGGCAAGTCCCGGGCCGACGCCGACGAGGTGCGCTCCGGAGCCAACGCGGAGAGCGAGCGGGTCCGCGGCGAAGCCGTCGAGCGGGCCACCACCCTGCGCAAGCAGGCCGAGGAGACCCTGGAGCGGACCCGCGCCGAGGCCGAGCGGCTGCGCGCGGAGGCCGAGGAGGAGGCGGAGTCGGTACGGGCCGAGGCGGACGCCGCGGCGGCCGTACGGCGCGAGGAGACCGAGCGGGCGCTGGCGGCGAAGCGGACGGAGGCCGACGAGGAGCTCGTCCGGCTGCACACCGACGCCGAGGGACGCCTGACCACCGCCGAGCAGACCCTGCGCGACGCCCGGGCCGCCGCCGAGAACATCCGCAAGGAGACCACCGAGGAGAGCGACCGGCTCCGCGCGGAGGCCGCGGAGCGGATCCGCACGCTGCAGGCGCAGTCGGAGGCGGAGGCCGCCCAGCTGCGCACCGACGCCGCCGAGGACGCCGGCCGGGTCCGCGCGGAGGCCGAGCAGACCGCGGTGCGGCTGACCGGCGAGGCCGAGGCGGAGGCGGAGCGGCTGCGCTCCGAGGCGCAGGAGACCGCGGACCGGCTGCGCGCGGAGGCCAAGGCCGCCGCCGAGCGGGTCGCGCAGGAGGCCGCCGAGGCGCTGGCCGCCGCGCAGGACGAGGCCGCCCGGCGCCGCCGGGAGTCCGAGGAGACCCTGGCTTCGGCCCGTACGGACGCGGAGAGCGAGCGGGCGCAGGCCCGGGAGGAGAGCGAGGAGCTCCTCGCCCAGGCCCGCAAGCGTTCCGAGGAGGCCACGGCCGAGGCGGTCTGGCTCACCGAGGAGGCCGAGCGGCGCGCGTCCGAGGTGGTCGCGGCGGCCGAGGCCACCGCCCAGCAGGTGCGCGATGCCGTGGCCGGGCTGCACGAGCAGGCCGAGGAAGAGGTCGCGGGGCTGCGCAGCGCGGCCGAGCACGCGGCGGAGCGTACGAGGACCGAGGCCGAGGAGGAGTCCGGCCGGGTCCGCGCCGACGCCTACGCGGAGCGGGAGCGGGCCACCGAGGACGCCAACCGGGTCCGCAGTGAGGCGCGCACCGAGACGGACGCGGCGAAGGAGCTGGCCGCGCGCACGGTCGGCGACGCGATCGCCGAGGCCGAGCAGCTGCGCACGGACACGGCGGAGTACGCGCAGCGGGTGCGCACGGAGGCCATCGACGCGCTGGCCGCCTCCGAGCGCGACGCGGCCCGTACGAAGGCCGACGCCCGGGACGATGCCAACCGCATCCGCGGCGAGGCCGCGGAGGCCCTGGAGGCCGCACGCACCGAGGGCGGCCGGATCGTCGCGGAGGCCACGGCCGAGGCCGAGCGCCGCACCGAGGAGACCCGCGCGGCCAACGAGGCCACGGTCGGCGAGGCCGCGGCGGAGGCGGCGCGGCTCACGGCCGAGGCCGAGGCCGCGGCGGAGGCGACCCGTACCGAGGCCGCGGGCACACTGGACGAGGCCCGTTCCGAGGCGAACCGGCTGCGCACGGAGGCCGCCGAGCAGGCGGACCACCTGATCACCGAGGCGGCGTCGGAAGCAGAGCGGCTCACCGAGGAGACCCGCGCGGCCAACGCGCTGACCGTCGGCGAGGCCGAGGCCGCGGCCGAGGCGCTGCGCGCCGAGGCGGCCGCCGCCCTGGACGCGGCGAAGGCGAAGGCGGAGCAGCTCACGGCGCAGGCCGCGCAGACGCTGGCCGGGGCCGAGCGGGACGCGACGGGGATCCTCGTCGACGCACGCACCGAGGGCGACCGGCTGGTCGAGGAGACGCGCACGGCCAACGAGGCCACCGTCGGCGAGGCCGCGGCCGAGGCCGACCGGCTGCGGGCCGAGGCGGCGCGCACCCTGGACGACGCCCGCGCGGAGGGCGGCCGGATCATCGGCGAGGCCACCGCGGAGGCGGACCGGGTCACGGTCGCGGCGAACGAGACCCTGGCGGGCGCCGAGCGGGAGTCGACACGGACCCTGGACGAGGCGCGTGCCGAGGCCGGCCGGATCCGTACCGAGGCCGCCGAGCAGGCGGACCACCTGATCGGCGAGGCCGTCGCGGAGGCGGACCGGCTCACCGAGCAGACCCGCAAGGACACCGAGCGCACGGTCGGCGAGGCGGCGAACGAGGCCGAGCGGCTGCGGGCCGAGGCTTCCGAGGCGCTGTCCTCGGCGCAGGAGCACGCGACCCGTACCCGGTCCGAGGCCGAGCGGGTCAAGGCCGAGGCCGCGACCGACGCGGAGCGGATCCGGAGCGAGGCGCGCACCGAGTCGGAGCGGGTGCTGGACGAGGCCCGCGAAGAGGCCAACAAGCGCCGCAGCGAGGCCGCGAGCCAGGTCGACCGGCTCATCACGGAGGCCTCCTCGGAGGCCGAGAAGCTCACCGGGGACGCGCAGAAGCAGGCTCTGGCCGCCACGACAGCGGCCGAGGAGCAGGCGGACGCCATGGTCGACGCGGCGCGCAAGGAAGCGGCGCGGATCTCCTCGGAGGCGACCGTGGAGGGCAACTCCCTGGTGGAGAAGGCCCGTACGGACGCCGACGAGCTGCTGGTCGGGGCGCGCAGCGACGCTGCGGCCATAAGGGATCGGGCGGAGGAGCTGCGCGGCCGCGTCGAGGCGGAGGTCGAGGAGCTGCACGAGCGGGCCCGCCGTGAGTCGGCCGAGCAGATGAAGTCGGCCGGCGAGCGCGTGGACAAGCTGGTGCGGGCGGCGACCGAGCAGAGCGTCGAGGCCGATGCGAAGGCCAAGGAGCTGGTGTCGGACGCGAGCAGCGAGGCGAGCAAGGTCCGCATCGCCGCGGTGCGCAAGGCGGAGGCGCTGCTCAAGGAGGCCGAGCAGAAGAAGGCCGAGCTGGTCCGGGCCGCCGAGGGCGCTCTCGCGGAGGCGAAGGCGGAGGCCGAGCGGCTCGTCGAGGAGGGCCGGCGCGAGCTGGAGGTCCTCGTGCGCAGGCGCGAGGACATTCAGGCGGAGATCTCCCGTGTCCAGGACGTTCTTGAGGCGTTGGAATCATTCGAGGCGCCTTCGGCCGGCGCGAAGCCCGGGGTCGGCGGCCAGGGCGCGGGGGGCGTGAAGGCCGGTGCGACAGCGGGTTCCACTCGTTCGGGTGGCAAGACGTCAGAGGGCTAGTCAGTGTGCTCGACGCTGTGCTCCTGATGGAGGTTCAGGCGAACGAGTGACAAGCATTCTGTCGCCTTGCCACTCAAAAGGGGTGTCATTGTCCAGATCAAACGCGGATTGACTCGATGACACGCCGCTTTGGCGCCTAGGATTCCCCTTAACACCTAACACCCCGCGTAGCACCTCATCGGTCTCATTCGACAGGAACCCCATGAGCGACACATCCTCCCCCTTCGGCTTCGAGCTCGTGCGGCGTGGTTACGACCGCGGTCAGGTGGACGACCGCATCACCAAGCTGGTCTCCGACCGTGACAGCGCCCTCGGACGTATCAACTCTCTGGAAAAGCGGATCGAGGAGTTGCACCTCGAGACGCAGAACGCCCAGGCTCAGGTGAACGACGCCGAGCCGTCGTACGCCGGTCTCGGCGCCCGGGTCGAGAAGATCCTGCGCCTGGCCGAGGAGGAGGCGAAGGACCTCCGTGAGGAGGCCCGTCGCGCGGCCGAGCAGCACCGCGAGCTCGCCGAGTCGGCCGCCCAGCAGGTGCGCAACGACGCCGAGTCGTTCGCCGCCGACCGGAAGTCGACCGCCGAGGACGAGGGCGTCCGGATCGTCGAGAAGGCCAAGGGCGACGCCGCTTCGCTGCGCACCGAGGCCCAGAAGGACGCCGCCTCCAAGCGCGAGGAGGCCGACGCGCTCTTCGAGGAGACCCGCGCCAAGGCCGCCCAGGCCGCCGCGGACTTCGAGACCAACCTGGCCAAGCGCCGCGAGCAGTCCGAGCGCGACCTGGCCGGCCGTCAGGCCAAGGCCGAGAAGCGTCTCGCGGAGATCGAGCACCGCGCGGAGCAGCTGCGCCTGGAGGCCGAGAAGCTCCGTACGGACGCCGAGCGCCGCGCCCGCCAGACCGTGGAGACCGCGCAGCGCCAGGCCGAGGACATCGTGGCCGACGCGAACGCCAAGGCCGACCGGATCCGCAGCGAGTCCGAGCGCGAGCTGGCGGCGCTCACCAACCGCCGCGACTCGATCAACGCGCAGCTCACCAACGTCCGCGAGATGCTGGCGACGCTGACGGGTGCCGCGGTCGCGGCCGCCTCCGCGCCGATCGACGACGAGCCGGTCACCCGCGGCGTTCCGGCGCAGCAGAGCCGCTGACCTTCGCGTCGCGGTTACCGGGCGGTACCGTTCGCCCGTTTCACGACCTAAGTAGGGCCGTGCGTCACCTTTAGGAGGTGGCGTTCGGCCCTTCGGCGTTCTAGCGTGGCGTAATGATCGAGCTTGAGGGCCTTACGAAACGATTCGGCGCGAAGACCGCCGTGGACAACCTCAGCTTCCAGGTCAGACCGGGGGTGGTCACCGGCTTCCTCGGCCCCAACGGGGCGGGCAAGTCGACGACCATGCGCATGATGCTCGACCTCGACAATCCGACCAGCGGTACGGTCCGGATCGACGGGAAGCACTACCGGGACCTGCCGGAGCCGCTGAAGTACATCGGGGCACTGCTGGACGCGAAGGCGATGCACGGCGGCCGCAGCGCGTACAACAACCTGCTCTGCCTCGCCCAGGCGAACCGGATCCCGCGCAGCCGGGTTTCCCACGTACTGGACCTGGTCGGCCTGACGGCCGTGGCGAACAAGAAGTCCAAGGGATTCTCACTGGGCATGGGCCAGCGGCTCGGCATCGCCGCCGCGCTGCTCGGCGACCCGGAGATCCTGATGTTCGACGAACCCGTCAATGGTCTGGACCCGGAGGGAATTCTCTGGATCCGCAATCTGATGAAGGGGCTCGCGGCAGAGGGAAGGACGATCTTCGTTTCTTCTCATCTGATGAGCGAAATGGCCTTGACCGCAGAGCATTTGGTCGTCATCGGACAGGGAAAGCTGCTGGCCGACCTGTCCATGGCGGATTTCATCCAGCAGAACTCCCGCAGTTACGTGCGCGTCCGCACGCCGCAACAGGAACGGCTGAAGGACGTCCTGCACGAGGCCGGTATCGACGCGATCAGCGTCCCGGCCACCGGCGCACTGGAGATCGACGGCGTGGAGTCGGAGCGGCTCGGCGAGCTGGCCGCCCAGCACCAGATCGTGCTGCACGAACTCAGCCCGCAGCGGGCTTCACTGGAGGAAGCGTTCATGCGCATGACGGCCGACTCCGTCGAGTACCACGCCCACGCGCCGGGGGCGGCCGGATTCCCGGCGGGACCCGGCATGGCCGCCGACAACCCGGCCCGGCCCGCCGACGTACCCGCCTGGGGCGCCGGCTTCGACGCGCAGCGCAAGGGCGGTAAGTGACCATGTCCGCCTTCCCCGCCGTCCTCCAGTCCGAGTGGACCAAGATCCGCTCGGTCGGCTCGACCGTCTGGACCCTGGCCTCCGCCGCCCTCGTCACCGTCGGCATCAGCTCCCTGCTCTGCGTGTTCATCAACTCCTCCTTCAAGGACATGCCCGCGCAGGAGCAGGCCACCTTCGACCCGACGCTCGCCAGCTTCGCCGGCATGTCCCTCGGCCAGCTCGCGATGATCGTCTTCGGTGTGCTGGTCGTGGGCACCGAATACAGCACGGGCATGATCCGCACCTCGCTCGCCGCGGTACCCCGGCGCAGCAGCTTCCTGGCCGGCAAGCTCCTCGTCGCCACCGGGCTCGCGCTGATCGTGGGTCTGATCACCAGCTTCGCGTCCTTCTTCATCGGACAGGCGATCCTGGGCGACCGCAGCATCGGCATCGACGAGCCGAACGTGCTGCGCGCCGTCTTCGGCGCCGGGCTCTACATGGCGATGCTCGCGCTGTTCTCCATGGGCGTGGCCACCATGCTGCGCAGCTCAATGCTCTCGCTCGGCATCCTGATGCCGTTCTTCCTCCTGGTCTCGAACATCCTGGGGGCGGTCCCGGCGACCCGGAAGGTGGCCCAGTACTTCCCCGACCAGGCCGGATCCAAGATCATGCAGGTGATCCCGGGCGCGATGGGCAGCGAGAAGGTGCCCTACGGCCCCTGGGGCGGATTCGGGATCATGGCCCTGTGGGTGCTGGCGGCCGTGCTCGGCGGCTACCTCGTCCTCAAGAAGAGGGACGCCTGACGTACTACGGGATCCCCCGGGTCGTACGGGGGATCCCCGGGTCTGTTCTCAGGGGTAGCTCAGGGTCCGGGACGACGTGGAACCGCAAGGGACTGGATATCCTCTTAACCCTTACGCGGGCGAATGTCGTCCCGGCCTGGCAAGGGGCAGCAAGATGATCGAGGCAGTCGGCCTGACCAAGCGCTTCGGCGCGAAGACCGCTGTCGACGACCTTTCCTTCCAGGTCAAGCCCGGTCACGTGACGGGATTCCTGGGGCCCAACGGCTCCGGGAAGTCCACCACGATGCGCATGATCGTCGGCCTGGACCGGCCCACCGCCGGCCGGGTCACGATCAACGGCCTGCCCTTCCGCGAGCTCCCGAACGCCCAGCGGCACGTCGGAGCCCTGCTCGACGCCAAGGCCGTCCACGGCGGCCGCCGGGCCCGCACCCACCTGCTGTCGATCGCCCAGCTCTCCGGGATCCCCGAGAAGCGGGTGGACGAGGTGCTGGGCGTCGTGGGGCTGCAGGACGTGGCCCGGCAGCGCGCCAAGGGCTTCTCGCTCGGCATGGGCCAGCGGCTCGGCATCGCGACCGCACTGCTCGGCGACCCCCAGGTGCTGCTCTTCGACGAGCCGGTCAACGGCCTCGACCCCGAGGGCATCCTCTGGGTCCGCAATCTGATGCGCCGGCTCGCCTCCGAGGGCCGCACCGTCTTCGTCTCCTCGCACCTCATGAGCGAGATGGCGCTGACCGCCGACCACCTGATCGTGATCGGCCGGGGCCGGCTGCTGGCCGACATGGGCACCCAGGACTTCATCACCCACAATTCGGCTGGATTCGCCCGGGTCCGCACGGCCGACACCGACCCCGGCGGCTGGGACACCCTCGGCTCCGTCCTCACCAAGGCGGGCGGCCGGGTCCTGCGGGAGCCCGACGGCGCGCTGCGGGTGACCGGGCTGGAACTGCCGCAGATCTCCGACCTCGCGCACGCGGCCGGCGTACGGCTGTGGGAGCTGTCGCCGCACCGGGCCTCGCTGGAGGAGGCGTACATGCGGATGACCCAGTCCTCCGTCGAGTACACCTCCACCGAGGACCCGCGCGCCGAGCTCTGGGAGCCCGAACCGCTGAGCGTCCCGAAGTGGGAGGAAGAGGAGGCGGCCGAGGCCCTCCAGGTCCCGCAGGCGGGCTTCTTCGCGCCCCCGCCGCCCGGGAGCGGCTCCAGGCCCTTCCTGATGCCCACCAGCCCCGGTGAGCTCGCCGGTCCCGGCGCCACGGCCCCCGGGGCCGGGCCCTCCGCCGGGAGCACGCACTCCCCCGACCTCGTGCGCACCCCCGCCCAGAAGCCCGAGGACACCCGATGACCGCCCCGACGACCGCGACCGCCGGGCAGCGAGGCCCGGCGGGCAACACCTCGCCGCTGCCGACTCCCCGGCCGCACCTGGGGCACGCGCTGGCCTCGGAGTGGACCAAGCTGACCTCGGTGCGCTCCACGATGTGGACGCTCGGCTCACTGGTGCTGCTCGTCGTCGGCATCGGCGGCACGGTCATCGTGCAGACCAGCTCCCTGGACTACGAGCAGATGCCGTTCATCGCCCCCGCCCTGTTCGGGCTGCTGGTCGGCCAGCTCGCGGTGATGGTGCTCGGGGTGCTGACGATCACCTCCGAGTACGGCACCGGACTGGTCCGCACCACCTTCACGGCAGCCCCCGACCGGTACCGGGTGCTCACCGCGAAGTACCTGGTCTTCGGCATCACCGCGTACCTCACCACGGCCGGGTCGGTCTGCCTGGTGGGGCTGGCCGCGTCGATCCTGCGCGACGGCCCCGGCGCCGGGCCGCACCCGCCCTCCGAGTGGGCCTCCGGGCTCGTGGGCAGCCTGTACGTCACCCTGCTCGGCGTCCTGGCCCTGGCGATCGGGGCGCTGGTGCGGCACTCCGCGGGGGCGATCGCCGTGATGCTCGGCGTCGTCACGCTGCCGCCGGTGATAGGGGCGGTGCTCAGCATCTGGGAGGCCGTCGCCCCGGTCGGCCGGACCCTGCTCCAGTTCAACGCGCCGGTGGCGATGATGGAGCTGTTCGGCATGCCGACCAACGCCTCCGACCCGTCGTCGGGCGCCGGCATGGCGCTCCCGGGCAGCCTGAGCCACATGGCACTGATCCTCGTGGTGACGGGCGCCGCGGTCGCCGCCTCGTACGTGGTGGTCGGCCGCAGGGACGTCTAATACTTGGGAGCGTTGCGGGACCGCTGCACCTTGGAGGTGCGGCGGTCCTTCGCGTTCCAGCAGGCCTTGTGCCAGTGCCGGCGGTCGTCGACCCCGCCGTACTCGGGCCAGGCCACGAGGTGCGGGGTGCCGGAGGGGATCTCCTGGTCGCAGCCGGGGCAGCGGTAGCGCTTGCCCGCGGCGCTCGCGCCCGCGACGTGCCGGACCTTCCAGTCCTCGCCCTGGTACTCCTCCGTGCGCTCCAGGCCGTACCGGTCCAGACTGCCCGGGCCCGAGCCCTGGTCCGAACGATCGGCTGGATTCTCGCCGCCCCTGGGGCGGTTGTGGCGCGGTGACACGTATACCTCACGGATGGGCGGACGGCAGTGACTTTCTCCCAGACTACGCGCAGCGAGCCCGGGTACCCGCAGGGTGGCCGAAGACGACCGTAGTACCGGGCAGCCGGTGGGCGCGACTGGCCTGACAATCCCAATAACTTTCCGGTGAGGCCGTGCCTTTGGCACGTGTCAGACGTTGTTGCCGATGAGGAAAACGGTCCGCCTGGGGGAGGCCGCGTCAGCCGCGAGGAGGCTAAAGGCGATGCGCGTAGGAGCATTTGTACTGGCGGCCCAGTTCCCGGGACAGGGACAGGGCGAGGCACTGCACCGGGCGGTGCGGACTGCCGAAGTGGCCGAGGAGGCCGGGCTCGACTCGGTCTGGCTCGCCGAGCACCACTTCGTCCCGTACGGGGTCTGCCCGTCCGCGGTGACGCTGGCGGCCCTGATGCTGGGCCGCACCCGGCGGCTGCGCGTGGGGACGGCGGTGAGCGTACTGCCGAGCACCCACCCGGTGACCCTGGGCGAACAGGCGGCCCTGCTGCACCTGACCTCGGAGGGGCGGTTCACCCTGGGGGTGGGCCGGGGCGGCCCCTGGGTGGACCTGGAGGTCTTCGGCGGCGGGCTCGACGCGTACGAGAACCGCTTCCCGGAGGACCTGGACCTGTTGCGGCGCTGGCTGCGCGAGCCGCGCGTGGGGGCACCCGGGGCCGAGGCGGGCGGCCGGTACGGCTTCCGCGAAGTGGCCGTCGTACCGCGCGCGTCGGAGGCGCTGCACGGCGACGGGACAGGGCCGGAACTGATCGTCGCCTGCACCTCCCCCGGCTCGGTACGGATGGCCGCGGAGCGCGGACTGCCGATGCTGCTGGGCATGCACTGCGGGGACGAGGACAAGGCCGCCATGGTCGAGCTGTGGCGGCGTACGGCACGGGCCGCGGGGCGTTCGCCCGAGGCGGGCCACGTCTCGGCGGGGGTCTGCCAGTTGGCGGACCGGACGGCGGACGCCCGCGAGACGCTGCTGAAGGCGATGCCGGGCTGGCTCAAGCAGGGCCTGGACGCGCACGTCACGGTGGACGGACGGCAGCGGGCGATGCGGGACCCGGTCGCGTACACCGAGCTGCTGTGCGATCTCCACCCCGTGGGCACACCGAAGCTGGCGGCCGACCGGCTCGCGGCCACGTCGGAACGTACGGGGATCACGCGGTTCGCCCTGCTGACGGAGGGATCGGGCGACCTCGCCGCGACCGAGGAGAACCTCCGGCGCCTCGGCGCCGAGGTGCTTCCCCGGCTCGGCTGAGACCAGGGCTGCCGCTCCGTTGGCACCGGAGCGGCAGCGGGGTACCGGTCGTACGGAGGTGCGGAGTGCGGTCGTACTGGTCGTGCTGGTCCTGCTGTTCGTACGGTCCTCTTGCTAGCAGTCGCGCATTTCGGGCGACTGGTTGAGCAGCTGACCTCGGATCGAAGTGAACTTGGCCAGCCGGTCGTCCACCGAGGAGTCCAGCGGGAACACCGCTACCCGGTGGCAGTTCTGGAATGCCAGGCGCACTCCGAAGTGGCGCTGCAGCGCACCCCGTATCGCGTCACTCGCGAGAGCGCGCAGCAGCTGGCCACGCGCCTGCTCGTCCGGCGGCGGCGTCTGGTTGTCGGCGAACTGTCCGCCGTCCACCTTGAGCTGGGCCACCAGCGAGCTGATCATCTCCCATGCGTAGGGCAGGGAGGTCCGGACGCAGTCGACGAATGCGGCTTCGTCGACCTCGCCTCGCTCGGCCTGTTCGAGTAGGGCCGGTGAGACGTCGAGCGACATGGGTTCTCCTCTCGCGACTCCGGCCGATTGGGTTGCCGGAGCCTTACGGGCAGGGAGGGAGATCGCGACGCAGCGTGCACGCTTCGCAACCTCCCGCTCACCACGGTAGGCGCCCGTCGGGTACCGCACCAGGAGAATGCGCATACAACGCGCCATCCTCGAACGGGGCTTTCGGGGGCGAATCGCGTGCAGGCCTTCTCGTCGAGTAGCGTTGCCGACCATGCGTCTCGTCATTGCCCGCTGCTCCGTCGATTACGCGGGCCGGCTCACCGCCCATCTGCCCTCGGCACCCCGTCTGATCCTCGTGAAGGCCGACGGCAGTGTCTCGATCCACGCGGACGACCGAGCGTACAAACCGCTCAACTGGATGTCGCCGCCGTGCACCCTCAAGGAGGGGAGCGGCGACGAAGCCGGCGTCTGGACCGTCGTCAACAAGGCGGGCGAGAAGCTCATCATCACCATGGAGGAAGTCCTCCACGACTCCTCGCACGAGCTGGGCATCGACCCGGGTCTGATCAAGGACGGGGTCGAGGCCCACCTGCAGGAGCTCCTGGCCGACCGGATCGAGACCCTCGGCGAGGGCTACACGCTGATCCGCCGCGAGTACATGACCGCGATCGGACCGGTCGACATCCTGTGCCGGGACGCCTCCGGGGCGACGGTGGCGGTGGAGATCAAGCGCCGCGGTGAGATCGACGGCGTCGAACAGCTCACGCGGTACCTGGAGCTCCTGAACCGGGACCCGCACCTGGCACCCGTCAAGGGCGTCTTCGCGGCCCAGGAGATCAAGCCCCAGGCCCGCGTCCTGGCGAACGACCGCGGCATGGACTGCGTCGTCCTCGACTACAACGCGATGCGCGGCATCGAGGACGACAAGCTCCGCCTGTTCTAGGAGGAGCTGCCCCGGCGGCTCGGACGGGCCGTCAGGGGGCCGCGGTCTCCGTCTCGCCCGTGTCCGCGGGGGGTTTCGTCACGGTCGCCGTGGCCGTGGGGCCCTGTGTCACGGGCGGGGACGTGGAGCCGGACGGGCTCGGGGAGGGCGGCGGGCTGCTCACCGGCGGGGCCGAGCTCGTCACCGGCGGCGAAGGCGGCTTCACCGAGCTCGACGACGACGGAGTCGGCGTAGGCGTCGGAGTCGCCGAGGGGGACGTGCTCGGCGACGGGGTCGCACTCGGTGCCTGCGAGGTGGGCGACGAGGCCTCCGGCTCCGGCGAGGGGTCGCCTCCGCTCGGGTCCCCCGTACTCGGCTGCGGCTGCGCCTCCTCCGAGCTCGGCGCCGTGGAGACCGCCGGCGCCTGTACGGGCGGCTTCTCGTCCTCGGTGGTCATGGCCAGGGCGACCACCGTGCCCAGCACCACGACGGTCACCGCACCGGCCGCGGCCAGCAGCATCGGCTTGCGGCCGGGTCTCGGCTTCGGCTCGGGCATCGTCCTGGGCGCCGGAGCCGGCTCGGGGGTGAGCGGGAAGGCGTCCTCGAAGACCTCGGCCAGGGTCGCGGGCGCGACGGAGCCCGGCGGCGCCACCGCGGGCACCACCGTCGTGAAGGAGTCCGGAACCCGCGTCGCGGCGCTCTCGGACACGGAGGCGGTACCCGCCCCGGGCCGGGTACCCGGCGTGCGCTTCGACAGGGCCGCCGGAGTCACGGGAGCCGAGGGCGCCAGAGGCGCGGACTGCGCACCGGCAGCACCGGCAGCACCGGCAGCACCGGCAGCACCGGCAGCACCGGCAGCACCGGCAGCCAACGAAGCCCCTGCGGCACCGGAAACACCGGGACCGCCCAGAACCAGGCGAACCTCAGGGAAGGGCTGAGCCCCCGCTCCCCCGACAGCACCAGCAGCAGCACCAGCAGCACCAGGAGCACCAGGAGCAAGCGGCGTCCCCTCAGCCCCGGGAGCCGCAGGAAGCTGCGAAGTCCCGCCGGCCGGCGGAAGCCCGGGAGACCCGGGAAGAGCAGGAAGCCCGGGAGTCGGTGCGGCAGCACCGGCAGCCCCAGGAAGCAGCGCGGCCCCCGCACCCGGCGCAAGCCCCGGCAGACCCCGGACCGGCAGGACACCGGGAGCTCCCGGAGCGTCCGGTGCCCCCGCCCCCGGCCGGCCGGGCCCGGCCGGCTTCGCCGCTCCTGCGGCCCCCGCCGCAGACGCAGCCGGCGGAGCCAGTCGCAGCGGCGGTGATATCTGGACCTCCGCCGCCTCGCGGTCGGTGACCAGGGCCAGCGCACGCCGTCCCGCGACCGTCCCCCGCTTGTCGGCCAGCGCTCCGCGCAGCCCGATCGAGGCCTCCAGCTCGGCCCGCGCCCGGTCGAGGCGGCCCTCGCACAGGGCCAGTACGCCCAGCTCGTGGTGGAAGTACGCCTGCTCCGCGACCTCCCCGGCCTTGCGCGCGGCCTCCGCGCCCGCGCGCAGCACCCGCTCCCAGGCCTCCCAGTGCAGCGAGGCCGCGAACGCCGGTGCGGCCGTCCGCGCGAGCAGTACCGCGGCCACCACATCGGCCCCGGCCAGCGCCGCGAGCACCGCGTCGGCCTCCGCCGCGACCCGCGCGGGGTTGACCGAGGCGTGCCCGGTCCACCAGGCGTAGTGGCGGGCGGCCGTACGGGCCTCCTCGGCCGCGGTGTCCCCGTAGCCGATCTCCTCCAGCTGTCGCGCGACTCCGGCGGCCAGCCGGTGGCGCGTCCCGACGGGGCTCAGCAGCCCGCAGTCGAGCAGCTCGGCGACGGCCGTGTCGGCGTGCGTGTCGCCGACCAGCGCGGGCAGGTGCGCGTGGTGCGGCAGTTCCCCGCCGAGCGCGCACGCGATCCGCAGTGCGGCCCGCGCCGACTCGCTGACCCGCGAGGCGAGCAGCTCCGCCGGAGCGGCGCCCTCGGCCAGCGTGGGCAGCGGCACGAAGACGGTGTCGCGCGGCTTCTCCTGGAAGACGCCGGGCTCCTCGCCCTCGTCGGCCTCGTCGACGTGGCCGGTCCGGTTGAGCTCGTCGCGCTGGCGCAGGAGCGCGGCCGCCTGCACGAAGCGCATCGGCAGCCCTTCGGAGGCGAAGCTCAGGTCGCCGGCCCAGGCCGTTTCCGCGTCCGTCAGGGCCCGGCCGGTGCCGGCTTCGAGCAGGGCCACGCAGTCGGCGCGGGCCAGTCCGCCGAGGAAGACCTCTTCGAGGTGCGAGCCGTCGGAGGGGGCCCGGGTGTCGGGGGTGGCGGTCAGCAGGTACGCGCACTCCGGCGTGGCCCGCAGCAGTTCATCGAGGGCGGTGCCGCCCATGTCGAGGTCGTCGACGAGGACGACGGCCCCTATCTCCGCCACCCGGGCGAGGAGCCCGGCCCGGTCGGGGCGTTCCGCCGGAGCCTCGTACACGGTGGCGTACAGCGCCTGGAGCAGCTCGCCGGGCTGCTGGTGCCCGTGCCCGCAGAGCCGTACGACCCCGTCGGGGGCGAGGTCGGCGCAGGCGTCGGCGACCGCGTCGAGCAGCGCCGTGCGCCCGGATCCGGCCGGTCCGGTCAGCCGTACGGAGCGGCCGCGCGTGAGGAGGCGTACGAGGCGTTCGACTTCCTCTTCGCGGCCCAGCAGGGGGCGCGTGCCGGAGGGGGCGCCCGGCGGTACGGGGGGCCGTGCGGCGGCTGCCGCGGAGGCGCGGGCGGCGGGGGTGCGCTTGACCGGGGCGGGGGCGGGCTCGCCGCCGGGGCGGTGCGTCCGGACGATCTCGCTGCCGTCGACGGGGTTCACGGTGAGGGTGAGGTCCCCGGACGTCAGCGTCACCACCCGTGCCGGCTGCTCCGCCGGGTCGGCCTGCCCCTGTGTGCTGCTGCGGTCCATGACCAAGTCCCCCGATCGCGCCGTGCGCCGTCTCGCCCGGCCTTCGCTCACGCCGCTGTCGCTACTGGTCCGGTTTCCGCCCGAACCCTAGACCGTGCCCGGCGGGGCGGGAACCGCAGGGGTGCCTTCACCACCGGACCGTTACGTTCGCGCAGGCCCTGTGAAGCAGGCCCGGCAGGGCAGAGCGCGCGCGCTCGAAACGGGTACGGGCGTCACGCGCGCGGCAGCGACTCCGCCTCGAGCCCGCCCTCGATCGCGAGGATCCGGTGCAGCCGGGTGGCCACGAGCAGCCGCTGCATCTGCGGCGGGACCCCGCGCAGGACGAGCCGGCGGCCGGTCCGGCCGGCGCGGCGGTGGGCGCCCATGATCACGCCGAGGCCCGTCGCGTCCCAGGAGTCGAGCCCGGTGAGGTCCAGCACGAGGTCGCCGTGACCGTCGTCCAGGGCGGTGTGCAGGACCGTACGGGCGTCCGCCGCGCTGCGCACGTCGAGGCGACCCCCGACTGCGAGTTCGGCGTGGTCGCCCCTGATGTGCATGTGTACTCCCGGCAGCGCGGTACTGATTGCGTATGGTCCGACTGGTCCGTGGTCGGCAACTCTCACTGCAACTGACTGCCTCAGGGGCAGGGAAGTTGCCGACCGTGAGCGAACCGATACCTAATTCACCCTCTGGGGTGCAGGCATTCGAACTGGTGCTCAGTGCTTGTAGAAGCCCTGACCGCTCTTGCGGCCGATGTCGCCCGCGTCCACCATGCGGCGCATCAGCTCCGGCGGCGCGAACTTCTCGTCCTGGGACTCCGTGTAGATGTTGCTGGTGGCGTGCAGCAGGATGTCGACGCCCGTGAGGTCCGCGGTGGCCAGCGGGCCCATCGCGTGCCCGAAGCCGAGCTTGCAGGCGATGTCGATGTCCTCGGCCGAGGCCACGCCCGATTCGTACAGTTTCGCCGCTTCGACGACCAGTGCCGAAATGAGGCGGGTCGTCACGAATCCGGCGACGTCGCGGTTGACGACGATGCAGGTCTTGCCGACCGACTCGGCGAACGCCCGGGTGGTGGCGAGGGTTTCGTCGCTCGTCTTGTAGCCGCGCACGAGCTCGCACAGCTGCATCATCGGGACCGGCGAGAAGAAGTGCGCGCCGACGACCCGCTCCGGACGCTCCGTCACGGCCGCGATCTTGGTGATCGGGATGGCGGAGGTGTTGGAGGCCAGGATCGCGTCCTCGCGCACCAGCTTGTCGAGCGCGCGGAAGATCTCGTGCTTGACCTCGAGCTTCTCGAAGACGGCCTCGACGACGATGTCGGCGTCGGCGACCGCTTCGAGCTCGGTGGTCGTGGTGATGCGGGCGAGCGCCGCCTCGGCGTCCTCGGCCGTCAGCTTGCCCTTGGAGACGAACCTGTCGTACGAGGCCTTGATCCCGTCGGTACCGCGCGTCAGAGCGGCATCGGTCACATCGCGCAGCACGACGTCCCAACCCGCCTGGGCGGAGACCTGCGCGATTCCGGAACCCATCAGTCCGGCACCGATGACGGCGAGCTTCCCAGCCACTGCACACCCCAAGTTCTTTGAAGAGGACACGGCCTTCAACAGGACACGGCCTCAGATACGGCACAGCCTCGTGCGTTCTCCGGCGGAGACTAGCGTCCGAGAGGGGTCCGGTGACCGCGAAGTAACACGCGTCACGTCTCAGATGACGGACATCACACCGGGACGGCCCAGCAGTGCGACAGGGGCCTGCAGTTGGCCCGCACTAGGCTGGCGGCATGGTGAACCTCACGCGCATCTACACCCGTACCGGCGACCAGGGCACGACCGCACTGGGCGACATGAGCCGCACGGCCAAGACCGATCTGCGGATCTCGGCGTACGCCGACGCCAACGAGGCCAACGCGGCCATCGGGACGGCCATCGCACTCGGTTCACTGCCCGCCGATGTCGTGAAGGTCCTGGTCCGTGTGCAGAACGACCTGTTCGACGTGGGCGCCGACCTCTGCACCCCGGTCGTGGAGAACCCCGAGTACCCGCCGCTGCGCGTCGAGCAGTTCTACGTGGACAAGCTGGAGGCCGACTGCGACCTCTTCAACGGCGAGCTGGAGAAGCTCCGCAGCTTCATCCTCCCCGGCGGCACCCCCGGCGCGGCCCTCCTGCACCAGGCCTGCACGGTGGTCCGGCGCGCCGAGCGCTCCACGTGGGCGGCCCTGGAGGCGCACGGCGAGGTCATGAACCCGCTGACGGCCACCTACCTCAACCGCCTCTCCGACCTCCTCTTCATCCTGGCCCGCACGGCCAACAAGGAGGTCGGCGACGTCCTGTGGGTCCCGGGCGGCGACCGCTAGTGCGGTCACAGCAGTAGGACGTCCCGCCCGGCCGTACCGGTGCGGAACGTCCCGATGTGTCGTCAGCGGCAGAACGGCGCCGCCCCCGGCGGTGTCCCGGTGCCGCAGGGCAGGAAGGGGCGCGGGCGCTCGTGGCGCGCGTGCCCGTCACCCGGTACCGGCTGCGGGGCGGCGGCGTGCGGGGCGTCGTGGCCCCGGCCCGGGAGGGCGTCGACCCGGCCGATGGCGTCGCCGAAGAGTTCGGTGAACCAGACGTTCCGGTCGGGCCCCGTCGCGATGTTGAAGGGCACCTTCTCCGCGCCGCCCGGCACCGGGAACTCGGTGACCTCCCCCGTCGGGGTGATCCGCCCGATGACACCGAGCTGGTCGGCGTACCACATGTTCCCGTCGGGCCCGCGGGTGATGCCGTCGGCACCTCCGACCGGGTTCGGCCGGGGGAAGAGCGTGATGGTGCCCGTCGGGGTGATCCGCCCGATCTGCTCGGACGCGGTGAACCACATCCCGCCGGGGCCGGCCGCGATGTCGATCGGGAACTCGAAACCGGTGGGCAGCGGGTACTCGGTCACGTTGCCCGAGTGGTCGACGCGGCCGATCTTGCCCGCGATCACCTCCGTGAACCACACACCGCCGGGTCCGGCGGCGATGTGGTACGGGAAGCTGTCCGGTGTGGGGATGGCGTACTCGGTGACGGTTCCGTCGAGCCGCATCCGCCCGATCTTGTTCGTGCCGTTCTCGGTGAACCACAGGGCCCGGTCGGCGCCGAGCGTGATGCCCGTGGGAAAACTGCCCGCCACGGGCAGGGGGAACTCGGTGACCGTGCCCGAGGTCGTGATGCGCCCGATCTTGTCGGTCGCACCCTCGGTGAACCACAGGGCGCGGTCGGGGCCCTGTGTGATGTCGAAGGGGAAGCTCGCCTCGCTGGGTACGGCGAACTCGGTGACGGTGCCGCCGGTCGTGATGCGCCCGATCTTGTTGGCACCGGACTCGGTGAACCACAGCGCCCGGTCCGGTCCCGCCGTGATCCCGGCAGGGAAGCTCGCGGGGGTCGGGACCGGATACTCCGTCATGTCCCCCACATCGGCCCGGGCGGGAGCGGCCTGCACCGCGACCGCGAGCAGGGCACCCAGGGACGCGGTGAGCAGGCGGTGGAATCGTCGGCGGATCATCGGTGTGCCCGGCATGGACCAGCCCCTTTGCGGTGAGCTACGGGAGAGTGACAGGTGACGGCCTATCAGCTCGAGCCCGGGAACCGCCCGGCCCGCGCCACCGAGTCGGCCGCGAACCAGCCGACTGCCGTAGCGCGGAACGTCCACTGGAAACCTAGGGCGCGTCCACGGAGTCGCGCGCGGCGGCCTTCGCCACCGGTGCCCGCTTCGGCCACACCGTGTAGGTGACGGCGATCAGTGCGTGGATGCCCACCACGCGCAGGGCCGTGAGCTGCCATCCGCGCAGCACGGAGGTGTCGCCCGAACCGCCGACGTACCAGATGGCGGCCTGCAGCAGGCCGGCCGCGACGGCCGCCGCGAGGAGGGTCCGCCCGACCAGCTTCCATTCGTGGACGGCCCGCGCCATGCCGTGACCGGCGCCGGCCGGCTTCGGGCCCCCGGCCAGCCGGTACGCGGCGTGGCCGTCGAGCCAGCGCACGGTGTAGTGCCCGTAGGCGACGGTGTAGCCGAGGTAGAGCGCGGCGAGCCCGTGCTTCCAGTCCGGTTCGGCGCCGCCGCGCAGGTCCACCGCGGTGGCGATCAGCAGCACCAGCTCCAGGAGCGGCTCGCACAGCAGGACGGCCGCGCCGGTCTTCGGCATCTTCGCGAGGTAGCGCAGGGCCAGGCCGCCGGCCAGCAGGACCCAGAAGCCGACTTCACAGGCGATGATCAGGGTGACGAGCACGGGAGTCTCCGTTCCTGTGGTGGGGGGATGCCTCCAGCTTCCCCCCGGTTTCGCACCGATTCCTCGTCGCCGATGACGAACGCCGCGGGGCCGTCCTGCATCCTTCGATGTACGGACCCGTCCGAAAAGGCAGCCGCGATGGCGACGCCCGCCCCCGCCGCAGCCTGTTGGATGGGGCCGTGACCCTCAAGATCCCGCCGCCGCACCGCGACGACGTGCTGCTCGCCGTGTCCAGCGTGGCCGCCGGCCTGCTCCTGTGGTCGCTCGGGGTGCACAGCTCCCCCACCCGGGACCTGTTCCCGGCCTGGGCCGCCCTGGTCCCGCTCCTCGTGCTCGGCGCGATGGAGCTGCTGCGCCGCAGCATGCCCCGGGTGACCCTGGCCGTCGGCACCGCGGGGCTGATCGCCGACCAGTTCACCGTGGGCAACCTGGCCACCATCCTGATCTTCACCGACCTGATGTACGCGGCCGTCGTCTACGGCAAACCGGCCATGGCCCGCCGCCTCCCCGTGACCACCGGCCTGATCACCATCGCCGTGACCATCGCCTCGGTCGCCTGGCTGCGCACCCCGCAGGCACTGCTGATCGGCGTGGTCACCGGCATCGTGAGCTTCGGCCCCGCCCTGACCGGTGCCACCCTGCGCAACCACCGGGAGGCCGCCGTGGCCGCCCGGCTGCGCGCCGAGCAGACCGCCCTGCTGGCCGAAATGGACCGGTCGCAGGCGGTCGTCGCCGAGCGTGCCCGGATGGCCCGCGAACTGCACGACATGGTGGCCAACCACCTCTCCGCCATCGCCATCCACTCCACCGCCGCGCTCTCCATCGACTCCCCCGCCACCAGCCGCGAGGCGCTCGGGGTGATCCGGGAGAACAGCGTGCAGGGGCTGGCCGAGATGCGCCGTCTGATCGGGCTGCTGCGGGACGCGGGCGCCGGGCAGGAGGCCGTCGCCACCCCCTCGCTGGGCGGGCTGGACGCCCTGCTGGACCAGGCCCGTACGAACGGGGCCGCGAGCGGGCTGGACTTCGCCTTCGTCGACGACCGGCCGTCCGGGGAGCCCCTGCCCACCCCGGTGGAGCTGGCCGCGTACCGGATCGTCCAGGAGTCCCTGACCAACGCACTCAAGCACGCCGCCCCGGGCACGGTCACCGTCCGCCTGGCCCGTGAGCACACCGGAGCCGGGACCAGGAGCGGTGGCGGCGCGCTGCACGTCGCGGTCGACTCCCCCTACGGGGAACGCCCCGGCCCCCGCGCGCCCGGCTCCGGAGCCGGCCTGATCGGCATGCGCGAGCGGACGGAACTGCTCGGCGGAACATTCGAAGCGGGCCGCGCGGACGCGGTCTGGCGGGTCCGGGCGACGCTGCCCGTGGAAGAAGAGGCGGTACGCAAGTGACGATCAGGGTCGTGGTGGCGGAGGACCAGAGCGCGGTGCGGGCCGGGCTGGTCCTGATCCTGCGCAGCGCCGGCGACATCGAGGTGGCGGGCGAGGCCGCGGACGGGGAGGAGGCCGTGCGCCTGGCCCGCGAGCTGCGGCCCGACCTCGTGCTCATGGACGTGCAGATGCCGCGCCTGGACGGGGTGTCGGCGACCCGCCAGGTGGTCGCGGAGGGTCTGGCCGACGTCCTCGTGCTCACCACCTTCGACCTGGACGAGTACGTCTTCGGCGCGCTGCGCGCGGGCGCGTCGGGCTTCCTGCTGAAGGACGCGGACGCGGCGGAGCTGATCGCGGCGGTACGGACCGTCGCGCGCGGGGAAGGCCTGATCGCCCCGGCGGTGACCCGGCGGCTGATCGCCGAATTCGCGGATCCACGGCCCGTACGGGTCCCCGTACCGGCGACGGTGGAGTCGCTGACCCCGCGCGAGCGGGAGGTCCTGGGCTGCCTGGGCGAGGGTCTGTCGAACGCGGAGATCGCGGTGCGCCTGGAGATGGCGGAGGCGACGGCGAAGACCCACGTCAGCCGGGTGCTGGCCAAGCTGGAGCTGCGCAGCCGGGTCCAAGCAGCCGTCCTGGCGCAGGAGTTGGGGCTCTAGCCGAATCCGGCCGGAAATATTTCCGGGGCTGCTACATAAGGTCTGGACCTCTTGACGGTTGGTCCAGACCTTTCTACTCTCACGCACAACTGTGGTGAGCACGCCATGACAAAACGTCATACGGCGCACTCACGGGCGGCGCAGGTCCCACCCCCATGCAGCGGTCGTCCCCACGCCCGCTGCGGACCTCGGAGGAGCACCCTTGAGCACAGCACCCCCACGACGCGCATCGCTGTTTCGAAGAGTCGCGGCCGCACTGGCCGTCCTCACCCTGCCCGTCGCCGGACTCGTGGCCATCGCCGGTCCCGCCGAGGCAGCCGCCTCCGCAACCGCGACGTACACCAAGGTCTCCGACTGGGGCTCCGGCTTCGAGGGCAAGTGGACGGTGAAGAACACCGGCACGACCACCCTCAGCAGCTGGACCGTGGAGTGGGACTACCCGGCCGGCACCGCCGTCACCTCCGCCTGGGACGCCACCGTCACCAGCTCGGGCACCCACTGGACCGGCAAGAACGTCGGCTGGAACGGCACCCTCGCCCCGGGCGCCACCGTCAGCTTCGGCTTCAACGGCACCGGCGCCGGCGCCCCCAGCGGCTGCAAGATCAACGGCGGCAGCTGCGACGGCGGCACCAACCCCACCGACAACCCGCCCAGCGCTCCCGGCACCCCCACGGCCAGCGGCGTCACCGACACCGGGCTGACCCTCGGCTGGGCCGCGGCCACCGACGACAAGGGCGTCAAGAACTACGACGTCTTCCGCGGCGGCGCCAAGATCGCCACCGTCACCAGCCCCTCGTACACCGACTCGGGCCTGACCAAGGGCACGACCTACACCTACACGGTCACCGCCCGCGACACCATCGACCAGACCGGTCCCTCCTCCGGCGCCCTCTCGGTGACCACCACCGGCGGAGTCGTCGATCCCCCGCCGCCGGGCGGCCCGGTCAAGCTCGGCTACTTCACGAACTGGGGCGTCTACGGCCGCAACTACCACGTGAAGAACCTGGTCACCTCGGGCTCGGCGGCGAAGATCACCCACATCAACTACGCCTTCGGCAACGTCCAGGGCGGCAAGTGCACCATCGGTGACTCCTACGCCGACTACGAGAAGGCCTACACCGCCGACCAGAGCGTCGACGGCGTCGCCGACACCTGGGACCAGCCGCTGCGCGGCAACTTCAACCAGCTCCGCGAGCTGAAGAAGAAGTACCCGAACATCAAGGTGCTGTGGTCCTTCGGCGGCTGGACCTGGTCCGGCGGCTTCGGACAGGCCGCCGCGAACCCGGCCGCCTTCGCCCAGTCCTGCTACGACCTCGTCGAGGACCCGCGCTGGGCCGACGTCTTCGACGGCATCGACCTGGACTGGGAGTACCCGAACGCCTGCGGCCTGACCTGCGACACCAGCGGATCGGCCTCCCTCAAGAACATGATGCAGGCCATGCGCACCAAGTTCGGCGCGAGCAACCTGGTCACCGCCGCCATCTCCGCCGACGGCTCCAACGGCGGCAAGCTGGACGCCGCGGACTACGCGGGAGCGGCGCAGTACGTCGACTTCTACAACGTGATGACCTACGACTTCTTCGGCGCGTGGGCGGCGCAGGGCCCGACGGCCCCGCACTCCCCGCTCACCTCGTACAGCGGCATCCCGACCGCCGGGTTCAACTCAGAGGCCGCCATCACCAAGCTCAAGGGCAAGGGCATCACCGGCTCCAAGCTCAACCTCGGCATCGGCTTCTACGGCCGCGGCTGGACCGGCGTCACCCAGGCCGCCCCCGGCGGCACCGCCACCGGCCCGGCCGCCGGCACCTACGAGCAGGGCATCGAGGACTACAAGGTGCTCAAGAGCACCTGCCCGGCCACCGGCACCATCGCCGGCACCGCCTACGCCAAGTGCGGCAGCAACTGGTGGAGCTACGACACCCCCGCCACCATCGCCGGGAAGATGACCTGGGCCAAGCAGCAGGGCCTCAAGGGCGCCTTCTTCTGGGAGTTCAGCGGCGACACCACGAACGGTGAGCTGGCCTCCGCGATCCACAGCGGACTGCAGTAGAAAGACCGAAGCCGGGGAGGACGGGTCCGCCCCCGTCCTCCCCGGCTTTTCGTTTTTCACGCGCCGGTCCTCAGGCGACGTTGACCCTCTGTCCGGGCGGCGCCGCCTCCAGCCAGGCCAGGAAACCGGTCAGCGCGTCGTCGCTCATCGCCAGTTCCAGGCGGGTGCCGCGGTGCGCGCAGCAGAGTACGACGGCGTCGGAGAGCAGGGCCAGCTCCTCCTCGCCCTCGGGCGCACGGCGGGCGATGACCTCGATGGAGGACCGCTCCAGCAGCCGGCGCGGCCGCGGGGAGTAGCTGAAGACACGGAACCAGTCGATGCGGTCACCGCTGTAGCGCGCGACCCCGTACACCCAGCCCTTGCCGGAGACGTCGGGTTCCTCGGACACGTCCCAGCGCATGCTGCAGTCGAAGGTGCCGCCGGAGCGCTGGATCAGCCTGCGGCGCAGCCCGAACACAAACAGCCCGATCACCACCAGGGCCACGACGACCAGGCCGCTCACAAGCAGAGCGAGGAGCATCTTTCACCGACCTCCTCGCTCATCGAATAAACCCAAACGACAGCGTTCCTGCCAGACGGAGTCTGGGGGACCCGTATCGCCTCAGCCGCGACCCGGTCCGGAAAATTCCGGAACAGGCCGCGGCTGAGGTTTGAAACTCTTACCAGTACCGGGGCTCAGCGCCCCGAAACCGCGCGCAGCCGGACATCGGCGCGACGCTCGGAGACCGAATCGGTCTCCGCCTTCGCGCGCTCCAGTGCCCGCTCCGCCCGCTCGACGTCGATCTCGTCGGCAAGCTCGGCGATCTCGGCCAGCAGCGACAACTTGTTGTCCGCGAACGAGATGAATCCGCCGTGCACCGCGGCGACAACAGTGTTGCCCCCGACGGTACGGATGGTCACCGGGCCCGATTCCAGCACACCGAGAAGCGGCTGGTGACCGGGCATGACGCCGATGTCGCCGGACGTGGTGCGGGCGACAACAAGGGTGGCCTCGCCGGACCAGACATTGCGGTCCGCCGCGACCAGCTCGACGTGCAGCTCAGCAGCCATGGTGGCTCCTCGGGTCACCACCCGGCGGTATGGCCGGGTGTTGGGTCAAATTCTAATGGGCGTGAGGAGAGGGACGGGACACACCCGCCCCTCTCCGTCAATCAGCTGTGCTCACGGATGAGCGCGGCTTCAGGAGACGCCCAGCTCCTTGGCGTTGGCCTTGAGGTCCTCAATGCCACCGCACAGGAAGAACGCCTGCTCGGGGAAGTGGTCGTAGTCTCCGTCGCAGATCGCGTTGAAGGCAACGATGGACTCCTCGAGCGGAACGTCCGAACCGTCGACGCCGGTGAACTGCTTGGCGACGTGCGTGTTCTGCGACAGGAAGCGCTCGACGCGACGGGCACGGTGGACAACGAGCTTGTCCTCCTCGCCCAGCTCGTCGATACCGAGGATCGCGATGATGTCCTGGAGGTCCTTGTACTTCTGCAGGATCCCCTTGACGCGCATCGCCGTGGCGTAGTGGTCCGCCGCGATGTACCGCGGGTCGAGGATGCGGGACGTCGAGTCCAGCGGGTCCACGGCCGGGTAGATGCCCTTCTCGGAGATCGGACGGGAAAGAACCGTCGTCGCGTCGAGGTGGGCGAAGGTGGTGGCCGGCGCCGGGTCGGTCAGGTCGTCCGCGGGGACGTAGATCGCCTGCATCGAGGTGATCGAGTGACCGCGGGTCGAGGTGATGCGCTCCTGCAGCAGACCCATCTCGTCAGCCAGGTTCGGCTGGTAACCCACGGCGGACGGCATGCGGCCCAGAAGGGTCGACACCTCCGAACCGGCCTGGGTGTAACGGAAGATGTTGTCGATGAAGAAGAGCACGTCCTGCTTCTGCACATCGCGGAAGTACTCCGCCATGGTCAGACCGGCAAGGGCGACGCGAAGACGGGTGCCCGGGGGCTCGTCCATCTGACCGAAGACAAGCGCCGTCTTGTCGATGACGCCGGACTCGGCCATCTCCTCGATGAGGTCGTTGCCCTCACGGGTACGCTCACCGACGCCCGCGAAGACCGACACACCGTCGTGATTGTTGGCGACGCGGTAGATCATTTCCTGGATCAGAACGGTCTTGCCGACACCGGCACCACCGAACAGACCGATCTTTCCACCCTTGACGTACGGGGTGAGAAGGTCGATGACCTTGACGCCGGTCTCGAACATCTCGGTCTTCGACTCGAGCTCGTCGAAGCGGGGCGCCTTGCGGTGGATCGGCCAGCGCTCGGTGACGTTGGCGTTCTCCTCCGGGTAGTTCAGCACCTCACCCAGGGTGTTGAAGACCTTGCCCTTGGTGAAGTCACCGACGGGGACGGTGATGCCCTCGCCCGTGTTGACCACCGTGGCCTGGCGGACCAGACCGTCGGTCGGCTGCATCGAGATGGTACGGACGAGGCCGTCACCCAGGTGCTGCGCGACCTCGAGGGTCAGGGTCTTGAGCTTGCCGTCCTCGGCCGGGTCTGCGACCTCGACCTTGAGGGCGTTGTAGATCTCGGGCATGGCGTCGACGGGGAACTCCACGTCGACGACCGGGCCGATGACCCGGGCAACGCGGCCCGTGGCGGCGGCCGTCTCAATGGTCGTCATTACTTGTCACTCCCCGCGGTCGCGTCTGCCATGGCGCTGGCGCCACCGACGATCTCGCTGATTTCCTGGGTGATTTCGGCCTGGCGGGCCGCGTTGGCAAGCCGGGAGAGGCTCTTGATGAGATCCCCGGCGTTGTCGGTGGCCGACTTCATCGCGCGGCGGCGGGCGGCGTGCTCGGAAGCGGCCGACTGCAGCAGTGCGTTGTAGATGCGGCTCTCGACGTAGCGCGGCAGAAGGGCGTCGAGGACGTCCTCCGCCGACGGCTCGAAGTCGAACAGCGGAAGGATCTCGCCCTTCGCGCCGGTCTCTTCTTCGACCTTGTCGAGGCTGAGCGGCAGCATCCGGCCGTCCACCGCGTTCTGCGTCATCATCGACACGAATTCCGTGTAGACGATGTGCAGCTCGTCGACGCCACCCTCGGCCGTAACCGTCTGGATGGCCTCGATCAGCGGCGCCGCGACGCGCTTGGCGTCGGCGTAAGCCGGGCTGTCGGTGAAGCCGGTCCACGACTCCGCGACCTTGCGCTCGCGGAACCCGTAGTAGGCGACACCCTTGCGGCCGACGATGTACGTGTCGACCTCCTTGCCCTCGCCGCGGAGCCGCTCGGTGAGCCGCTCCGCCTGCTTGATGGCGTTCGAGGAGTAGCCGCCGGCCAGACCGCGGTCGCTCGTGATGAGCAGGACCGCGGCACGCACCGGTGCCTCGACCTCGGTCGTCAGGGCGTGCTTGGTGTTCGAACCGGTCGCCACCGCGGTCACCGCACGGGTGAGCTCGGTTGCGTACGGCATCGATGCCGCCACCTTGCGCTGCGCCTTGACGATGCGCGAGGCGGCGATCATTTCCATCGCCTTGGTGATCTTCTTGGTCGCCGTGACGGCACGGATACGACGCTTGTAGACCCGGAGCTGCGCTCCCATGAGTCAGCTTCCTTCCGTCGTCACTTGGAGACGTTGACGGCCGGCGCGTCCTCGCCCAGGAGCTTGCCGTCCGAGGTCTCGAACCCACGCTTGAAGTCAGCGATGGCGTCAGCGATGGAGGTGAGGGTGTCGTCCGACATCTTGCCGCCGTCCGCGATGGAGGTCAGGAGGTCCTTGCGCGAGACGCGCAGGTGCTCCAGCAGCTCCGACTCGAAGCGACGGATGTCGTTGACCGGGACCTCGTCCATCTTGCCGGTGGTGCCGGCCCAGACGGAGATGACCTGCTCCTCGACGGGCATCGGCTGGTACTGGCCCTGCTTGAGCAGCTCCACCAGACGCTTGCCGCGCTCCAGCGAGGCCTTCGAAGCGGCGTCCAGGTCGGAACCGAAGGCGGCGAACGCCTCCAGCTCGCGGTACTGGGCGAGGTCCAGGCGCAGACGGCCGGAAACCTGCTTCATGGCCTTGTGCTGGGCCGAGCCACCGACGCGGGAGACCGAGATACCGACGTTCAGCGCCGGGCGCTGGCCCGCGTTGAACAGGTCGGACTCGAGGAAGCACTGGCCGTCGGTGATGGAGATGACGTTGGTCGGGATGAACGCCGACACGTCGTTCGCCTTGGTCTCGACGATCGGCAGACCGGTCATCGAACCGGCACCCATGTCGTCGGAGAGCTTGGCGCAGCGCTCCAGCAGACGGGAGTGCAAGTAGAAGACGTCGCCCGGGTAGGCCTCGCGGCCCGGCGGACGGCGCAGCAGAAGCGACACGGCGCGGTAGGCGTCGGCCTGCTTCGACAGGTCATCGAAGATGATCAGGACGTGCTTGCCGGCGTACATCCAGTGCTGGCCGATGGCCGAACCGGTGTACGGGGCCAGGTACTTGAAGCCGGCCGGGTCGGACGCCGGGGCGGCGACGATCGTCGTGTACTCGAGCGCGCCGGCGTCTTCCAGGGCGCCGCGAACGGACGCGATGGTCGAGCCCTTCTGGCCGATGGCGACGTAGATGCAGCGAACCTGCTTGTTCACGTCGCCAGAGCGCCAGTTGTCGCGCTGGTTGATGATCGTGTCGACGGCCAGAGCGGTCTTGCCGGTCTGACGGTCACCGATGATCAGCTGACGCTGACCACGGCCGACCGGAACCATCGCGTCGATCGCCTTGTAGCCGGTCTGCATCGGCTCGTGGACCGACTTGCGGACCATGACGCCGGGGGCCTGCAGCTCGAGGGCGCGGCGGCCCTCGGTCGCAATCTCGCCGAGGCCGTCGATCGGGTTGCCGAGCGGGTCGACAACGCGGCCGAGGTAACCCTCGCCGACGCCGACGGAGAGCACCTCACCGGTGCGCTGCACCGGCTGGCCCTCCTCGATACCGCTGAACTCGCCGAGTACGACGGCGCCGATCTCGCGCTCGTCGAGGTTCAGGGCGAGACCAAGGGTTCCGTCCTCGAACTTCAGCAGCTCGTTCGCCATGGCGGAGGGCAGGCCCTCCACCTTCGCGATGCCGTCGCCGGCAACGCTGACCGTACCGACCTCCTCGCGCGAGGCCGCGTCCGGCTGGTACGACTGGACAAAGTTCTCCAGTGCGTCCCGGATCTCCTCCGGCCGGATCGTGAGCTCCGCCATCTGGGTTCCCTGCTCTCCTTGTTGGGCCTGAAGCTTCTTAGGGGTCTGGGGGCGACCCCCAGGAATCTTCTGCAAGTTCTGCACGGCCCAACCGGGCCGCTGGCAATACTTTTTTCTAATGTGTGGCTGGTCAGCCGGCCATGCGGCGCGACGCCTCGGCGATGCGGTCCGCGATGGTGCCGTCGATGACCTCGTCGCCGACCCGCACCGAGATCCCACCGAGGACCGTGGGGTCCACGTCGAGGTTCAGGTGCATCGGGCGGCCGTACAGCTTGGCCAGCACCGCGCCGAGACGCTGCTTCTGGACGTCGCTGAGCGGAACCGCGGTGGTCACGGTGGCGACCATGCGGCCACGACGCTCGGCGGCGACCTTCGAAAGGGACTCGAGGCCCGCTTCCAGGCTACGTCCACGCGGGTGCGTGACGAGACGCGTGACCAGCCGCTCGGTGACGGCGTTCGCCTTGCCGCCGAGCAGGCTGCGCAGCAGCTGGCTCTTGGCGGCGGCGGTCGCCGACCGGTCGGTCAGTGCTGCGCGCAGCTCGGTGCTCGAAGTGACGATCCGGCCGAACCGGAACAGCTCGTCCTCGACGTCGTCGAGGCCTCCGCTGCGCTGGGCGGCGGTGAGGTCGGCGGTGGCCGCCAGGACCTCGAGCGAGTCCACCAGGTCACGGGACTGCGACCAGCGGGACCGGACCATGCCGGACACCAGGTCGAGGGTTTCCCCGCCCACCTGGCCGCCGAGCAGACGACCGGCCAGCTCGGCCTTGGCCTCGCCGGACTGCGCCGGGTCCGTGATGACCCGACGCAGCGAGACCTCACGGTCGAGCAGCGCGGTGACGGCCGCCAGCTCACCGGCGAGCTTCGCCGCGTCGACGGACGTGTTGTCCGTCAGCGCGTCGAGACGCTCGCGGGCGGTGGCCAGCGCGTCGCGGCTCGCTCCGTTCATCGGGCGGCCTCGGCCTTCTCCTCAAGCTCGCTGAGGAAGCGGTCGATCGTGCGGCTCTGCCGGGCGTGGTCCTCGAGGGACTCGCCGACAAGCTTTCCGGCCAGGTCGGTCGCCAGCTTGCCGACGTCCTGACGGAGGGCGGACGAGGCAGCCTTGCGGTCAGCCGCGATCTGGGCGTGACCGGCAGCGATGATCTCCTCACGCTGCCGCTGGCCCTCTGCGCGCAGTTCTTCCTTGAGTGCAGTGCCCTGCTCCAGCGCGTCCTGGCGCAGGCGCGCGGCCTCGTGCCGGGCTTCGGCGAGCTGGGCCTTGTACTGCTCCAGCACGCTCTGGGCCTCGGTCTGAGCGGCCTCAGCCTTTTCGATACCGCCTTCGATGGCCTCGCGGCGCTCGTCCAGAACCTTGTTGATGTTCGGGAGGAGCTTCTTGGCGAGGAAGCCGAAGACGATGACGAAGGCGATCAGGCCGATGACGAGCTCGGGGAGCGGCGGAATCAGAGGACTCTGAATTTCCTCGCTCGCGAGAACCATGAGGTTCACATCAGTGCCTTTCGTCTAGGGGGTGGTCGTGGATCCGAGGATCACGGGCCGTAGACGAACGGCATGACCAGACCGATGAGGGCGAGCGCCTCACAGAAGGCGAAGCCGAGGATCTGGTTGGCGCGGATCAGGCCGGCCGCCTCGGGCTGACGAGCAAGAGCCTGGGTGCCGTTACCGAAGATGATGCCGACGCCGACGCCGGGGCCGATGGCAGCGAGGCCGTAACCGATGGAGCCGAGGGAGCCGGTGACGGCAGCAAGGGTCTGGGACATGCCAGTTCTTCCTTCTCTTTCACGGACCGGTGGGGGTTGGCCACCGGACGAATACGGGGGTCTGAGCGGACTCGACCTGGATCAGTGGTGTTCGGCCAGCGCGCCCTGGATGAAGCTGCAGGCGAGGAGGACGAAGACGTACGCCTGGACAGCTTGGATGAACAGCTCGAAGGCCGTCATCACGATCACCATGACGAACGAGACGCCGGCGTAGGCGATCCCGATGCCGTTCAGCAGGTACCAGCTGGCAATGGTGAAGAGCAGCAGCAGGGTGTGACCGGCGAACATGTTCGCAAACAGTCGGACCGCGTGGGTGAACGGGCGCACCAGGACGTTCGAGAAGAACTCGATGACCATGACCATCGGCAGAACCGGGCCGAGCGACTTGTCGTAGCCGGTCAGGTTCTTGAAGCCACCGACAAAGCCGTGACGCTTGAAGGTCACGCTCATCCAGATCACGTACACGATGGCCGCGAGGCCCGCCGGGTACGCGATGATCGCGGTCACCGGGAACTGGGCGAGCGGAACGATCGACCAGAGGTTCATGATCCAGACGAAGAAGAACAGCGAGACCATCAGGGGGACGTACTTCTCGCCCTCCTTCTTGCCCAGCGTCTCGTAGACGATGCCGCGGCGCACGAAGTCGTAGCCCGCCTCGGCGACCATCTGCAGCTTGCCCGGGACGACCTTCGGCTTGCGGAAGGCGGCCCAGAAGAAGGCGACGATGACGACCGAGCCGAGCAGGGCGAGCAGCATCGTCTTGTTGAAGTACGCGCTGCTGTCACCGTCCCCGAAGATCGGCTCGAACAGGAACGAGTGCAGGCCGGGAGCCGGGAATCCACAACCGTCGAAGATGTGGCAATCGGTCTCGAAGGCGAGCACCGTCGTCGGGTCAGCACTCACCGCGGGCTCCTTCAGCGTGGCGCATAGGTACGGCAACCTCGTTGTGTCGGCGCGGCGGACAGCCGCTGTTCGGCACTGGACTGGTGTAACGGATGTGGGGGCGGCGGTCGGGCATCGAGCCTCGCGATGGAACAGGCGTCAGCTCAGATGCCCGCGCCCGCATTGCCACAGTTGAAACCGGACGATAGCAGCATCCCGAACGCGTACTTATTCCGCCCCTACCCCTCACGACTTCTGACCCGAATTTCCGGGCTTGTCGCCCTTCATCGAGTCAGGTTCGACGTAGAGGATCTTGGCCTTCATATGAGCACGCGCCTGTGCGCCGATCCACACCAGGGTGGCGACGACGAGCGTGATGGCGAAGGCCCGGGGATTAAACAGGGTGGTGTTCTTGAACACGGCGAGAAAGACGAAGAGCAGCAGGATCTGGGCCGTGTAGAGCATGAGCCCCATGGCCTGGAACAGGTGCGGAAGCGATTTCGCCGTGCGCTGCAGTACGAGGAATCCGATGCCCATGAACAGCATCACCACGACCGTCGCGACGACGGCGCCCACGGCCCCCTTGCCACCGGCGACGATCCCACTGACGACGGCGGCGAGAGCGCCGGCGACAGCCGTGGGAACGGCGGATTGCAGAAGGGGTCGGACGTCATCTGACCGCATGGCGGTTTGCTCCGCGTGGTGGTGGGGGCACAGGGACTCGTACAGGACGAGCGTAAGCCCGGTCCGAGTGAGTACCTCGGGCCAATGGACCGTCGCACTACGGTCCTTCGGCTCTGTCGCCGGGTTTAGTGAACGGTATCACAAAGTATTTGATGAGAGCTTTACTCGGAGGGTGTGCGGACTGTCACACATGAGAGTGACCCTGCGCGTGTGTGCGCGACAACCAAGTGGCTTGTCTGGTAAAAGGCGTTCATGTCCGACATGCGCTCCGGACGTCAGCGCGCGGACCCGGCCTTACGCCGGTCGGGGAAGCGCGAACGGGGGCCGATGGCGGTCGCCCCGTTGACGCCCGACACACCCGCCGCGATCGGCAGGGCCGGGGCCGGCTCCGGCGCCGCGTCGTCCGCCAGGGCCGCCTCGGCGGCCCGTTCCGCGTGCCGGTAGCGCGGCGGGACCAGCCGCTCCGCCCACCGCGGGGCCCGCGGGGTGAAGCGCGGCAGCAGGAGCAGGAGCAGGCCCACGGCGCTCAGCGCGGCGATCGCCAGCACGATCCACATCGAGGCGGAATGCACCGAATACGCCACCGTGCCGAAGGCGATCAGTCCTGACCAGAAGTACATGATGAGCACGGCCCGGCTGTGCGAATGCCCGAGCTCCAGCAGCCGGTGGTGCAGGTGCCCGCGGTCCGCCGCGAAGGGCGACTGGCCCTTCCAGGTGCGCCGCACGATGGCCAGGACCAGGTCCGTCATCGGAATCGCGATGATCGTGAGCGGCAGGATCAGCGGGATGAAGACCGGCAGCATCGCGTGGGTCGCGTTGCGCTCGCCGCCCGCGAAGAGCGCCATCGCGTCCGGGTCCACCTGTCCGGTGATGGAGATGGCGGCGGCGGCCAGCACCAGGCCGATGAGCATCGATCCGGAGTCGCCCATGAAGATCCGGGCGGGGTGCATGTTGTGCGGCAGGAAGCCGAGGCACATGCCCATCAGAATGGCGGCGAAGAGCGTCGCGGGCGCGGCCGCCTCGATCCCGTAGCCGAACCAGATCCGGTACGCGTAGAGGAAGAACGCGCAGGTCGCGATGCAGACCGTGCCGGCGGCGAGGCCGTCGAGGCCGTCCACGAAGTTCACCGCGTTGATGGTGATCACGACGAGGGCCACGGTGAGCAGGTTGCCCTGCCACGGGGTGAGCAGGACCGTCCCGACGCCCGGGACGGGGATCCACAGGATGGTCAGACCCTGCATGACCATCACGCCGGCGGAGATCATCTGCGCGCCGAGCTTGATCAGGGCGTCGAGTTCGAACTTGTCGTCGAGCACGCCGACCAGCCAGATCAGGGCCGCCCCGGAGAGCAGGGCCCGCGGCTCGTTCGACAGCTCGAAGACCCCGTTGAGGTTCTGCAGGTGGTCCGCGACGAGCAGACCGGCGCACAGTCCGCCGAACATCGCGATGCCGCCGAGCCGCGGAGTGGGCTCCCGGTGCACGTCGCGGGCGCGGATCTCGGGCATCGCCCCCACGGCGATCGCGAACTTCCGCACGGGCCCGGTGAGTAGATAAGTCACCGCGACCGTGACGCAAAGCGTCAGCAGATATTCACGCACGGGCTGCCCCAGATGTATCGCCGGCCATCTCAGCCCCACACACTAGCTGCGAAGTACTCACTGTCGGGGACGCGCAAGGGCGGTATCCCGGTTGCGGTACGCCGCTCTTGCCCCGCTTAAACCCCATACGGTGGAAAACTGCCCACCAGCTCGTTGACGTCCCTACGGATCTTCGCGGGCTCCCCGCCGCTCAGCGCGGCCTCGAACAGCGCGGCGATCCGGCCCATCTCCGCATCTCCCATGCCCTGCGTGGTCACCGCCGCGGTGCCGAGGCGGATCCCGCGCCGGTCTCCGTAGGGAAGGGCGCAGGTGTCCAGCACGATCCCGGCGGCGGCCAGCCGGCCCCGGGCTCCCACGCCGTCGAGGCCCAGCGGTGCGGGGTCGGCGGTGATCAGGTGGGTGTCGGTCCCGCCGGTCGTGATCGCGAACCCGCGGGCGGCGAGCGCGTCGGCCAGGGCGCGGCCGTTGGCGACCACCCGGTGCGCGTACGAGGTGAAGGCGGGCCCGGCGGCCTCGCCGAAGGCCACGGCCTTGGCGGCGATGGTGTGCATCTGGGGGCCGCCCTGGGTGAAGGGGAACACCGCCCGGTCGATCCGCTCCGCGAACTCGGCCCCGCACAGGATCATCCCGCCGCGCGGGCCCCGGAGCACCTTGTGGGTGGTGGCCACGACGATGTCGGCGTAGGGCACGGGGCTGGGCGCGGCCCCGCCGGCCACGAGTCCGATGGGGTGGGCGGCGTCGGCGATCAGGAAGGCCCCGACCTCGTCGGCGATCTCCCGGAACACGGAGTACTCGGGGTGCCTCGGGTAGGAGATGGAACCGCACACGATGGCCTTGGGCCGGTGCTCGTGCGCGAGCCGCTGCACCTCGGGGTAGTCGATGAGTCCGGTCGCGGCGTCCACTCCGTACCCGACGAAGTCGAACCAGCGCCCGGAGAAGTTGGCGGGCGACCCGTGGGTGAGGTGTCCCCCGGAGGTGAGCGCCATGGCCAGCACGGTGTCCCCGGGCCGCAGCAGCGCGGCGTAGGCGGCGAGCACGGCGGCGGATCCGGAGTGCGGCTGCACGTTCGCGTGCTCGGCGCCGAAGAGGGCGCGGGCCCGCTCGACGGCGATCTGCTCGGCGAGGTCGGCGTACTCGCAGCCGCCGTGGTGGCGGGCGCCGGGGTACCCCTCGGCGTACTTGTTGGCGAGCGTCGATCCCAGTGCGGTGAGCACGGCGGCGGAGGTGAAGTTCTCGGCGGCGATCAGCTGCAGCCCGGTCGCCTGGCGCTGCCGCTCCCCGTCGAGGACGTCGGCCATCTGCGGATCCTGCTGCCGCAGCAGGTCCAGGGGCTGGGTGATGACGCTCATGGCGCGACTCCAGGGGGGTACCGCGTACCGGGTACCAGCCACTGTAGGCCGCCCCTGCGGATCCCGCCCTCCGGCACATTCAGCCCCGCCGGCGTTTGAGGCGCGGGGGTTCGCAGGCAGCGCCCCCGACTACGGCGCCGCAGGTCAGCGGGAGGTCTTGACCCCGGTCAGCGCGGTGACCACCGGCTCCAGCGCCTGGTTGATCTCGTCGCCGATCGAGCGGAAGAAGGTGATCGGCGCCCCGTACGGGTCGTACACCTCGTCCGCGTCCGGCGAGGGGGCCAGCAGCCACCCGCGTAGAGCGGCGGCGGCACGGACCAGCGCACGGGCCCGCTCCACCATCCCGTCCTCCAGCGGCGGCAGCGTCGCCGGGTCTATCGCCCGCACCAGGCGGGTGAACTCCTTCAGCGTGAAGGTGCGCAGCCCCGCCGAGTGCCCCATCGAGATCACCTGGGCCCGGTGGTCGCGGGTGGCGGTCAGGACCAGGTCCGCGCGTATGACGTGCTCGTCCAGGAGCTCCCGGCCGGTGAAGCCTGAGGCGTCCGCCCCGAAGTCGGCCAGCACGGCGGCCGCGTTGGCCTCCATGGGCGCGCCCTCGTGTCCCCAGGTGCCCGCGCTCTCCACGATCAGGTCGCCGGTGACGGGGCCGCCGAGCCGGTGGGACAGCGCGTGCCGCGTCAGCCGCTCGGTGATGGGCGAGCGGCACACGTTGCCGGTGCTGACGTGGAGTATGCGGAAGGTGTTGTCCCCGGCTATGCCACGCCCCTCAGGGCTCACGGAGCCACCTCGAGGTCGGGCACGACCTCCCGGAGCTGCTCGGCGGTCAGTGCTCCCTCGCGCAGCAGGACGGGAACCTTCCCGGTGACGTCGACGATCGACGAGGGCAGGGTGCTCGGGGTCGGCCCGCCGTCCAGGTACACGGACACCGAGTCGCCGAGCATCTCGCGCGCGGCGTCGCAGTCCTCGGGCGCCGGGTGTCCGGTCAGGTTCGCCGAGGACACCGCCATCGGGCCGACCTCGGTCAGCAGCTCGATCGCGACGGGGTGCAGGGGCATGCGTACGGCCACGGTCCCGCCGGTCTCGCCCAGGTCCCACGCCAGCGAGGGCTGGTGCTTGGCGACGAGCGTCAGACCGCCCGGCCAGAAGGCGTCGACGAGCTCCCACGCCTGCTCGGAGAAGTCGGTGACCAGGCCGTGCAGGGTGTTCGGGGAGCCGATGAGGACGGGGGTGGGCATGTTGCGGCCGCGCCCCTTGGCGGCGAGCAGGTCGCCGACGGCCTCGGCGCTGAAGGCGTCCGCACCGATCCCGTACAGGGTGTCGGTGGGCAGGACGACGAGCTCACCGCGGCGTACGGCGGAGGCGGCTTCGCGCAGGCCCGTCTTGCGGTCCGTCGCGTCGTTGCAGTCGTATCGCCGGGCCATCAGCGGGCCTCCTCGTGCAGCAGGGTGGTGGCGGGAATGCGCGCGGTGACTGCGCTGGTCGGGGCGGGGCCGGTCGGGGCGGGGCCGGTCACGGCATGGCCTTGCGGGCGGTCGCGAAGCGCGGGCGGTTGTTGAGGTCGGGGTGGTCGGCGGCGTCGGCCCAGCCCCGCTCCTCGGCGAAGATCCACGGGACCTGTCCGCCCTGGGTGTCGGCGTGCTCGACGACGACGATGCCGCCGGGCCGCAGCAGCCGGTGGGCGGTGCGCTCGATGCCGCGGATGGTGTCCAGGCCGTCCTCGCCGGAGAACAGCGCCATCTCGGGGTCGTGGTCGCGGGCCTCGGGTGCCACGTACTCCCACTCGGTGAGCGGGATGTACGGCGGGTTGGAGATGACCAGGTCGACCTGTCCGTCCAGCTCGGGCAGCGCGCTGAGCGCATTGCCCTGGTGGACGGTGACCCGGGAGCCCTCGGCGTTCTTACGGGTCCACTGGAGGGCGTCCTCGGACAGCTCCACGGCGTGCACGCGCGAGCGCGGCACCTCCTGCGCCATGGCCAGCGCGATGGCGCCGGAGCCGGTGCAGAGGTCCACGATCAGCGGTTCGACGACGTCCATCGCCCGGACGGCCTGTATGGCCCAGTCCACGACCGACTCGGTCTCGGGCCGGGGCACGAAGACCCCGGGCCCGACCTGGAGCTCCAGGTAGCGGAAGAAGGCGCGGCCGGTGATGTGCTGGAGCGGTTCGCGCGCCTCGCGGCGGGCGACGGCCTCCCAGTAGCGGGCGTCGAAGTCCGCGTCCTTGACGTGGTGGAGTTCCCCCCGCTTGACGCCGTGCACGAAGGCCGCGAGCTCCTCCGCGTCGAAACGCGGTGAGGGCACGCCGGCGGCGGCCAGCCGCTGGGTGGCCTGGGCCACCTCGGCAAGCAGCAAGTTCACGCTGGTCCTCCGGGCTGCTGTCGTACGGGGGGTGGTGCGGGGTCCCGCGGGGTGGTGCGGGGGTCCTGCGAGGGGACTCAGTGCGCGGACGCGAGCTTGGCGGCGGAGTCCGTGTCGACGCAGGCCTGGATGACCGGATCGAGGTCTCCGTCGAGCACCTGGTCCAAGTTGTACGCCTTGAAGCCCGTCCGGTGGTCCGAGATCCGGTTTTCCGGGTAGTTGTACGTACGGATCTTCTCGGAGCGGTCCACGGAGCGCACCTGGCTGCGGCGCACGTCGGAGGCCTCCTGCTCGGCGGCTTCCTGGGCGGCGGCCAGCAGGCGCGAGCGCAGGATGCGCATCGCCTGCTCCTTGTTCTGGAGCTGGCTCTTCTCGTTCTGGCAGGAGGCGACCACACCGGTCGGGATGTGCGTGATGCGCACGGCCGAGTCGGTGGTGTTGACGGACTGGCCGCCGGGGCCCGAGGAGCGGTACACGTCGATGCGGAGGTCGTTCATGTTGACCTCGACCTCCACCTCCTCGGCTTCCGGGGTGACGAGCACGCCGGCGGCGGAGGTGTGGATGCGGCCCTGGGACTCGGTGGCCGGCACGCGCTGGACGCGGTGCACGCCGCCCTCGTACTTCAGGCGGGCCCAGACGCCCTGGCCGGGCTCGGTGGCGCCGTTGCCGCCCTTGGTGCGGACGGAGACCTGGACGTCCTTGTAGCCGCCGAGCTCGGACTCGGTGGCGTCGATGATCTCGGTCTTCCAGCCCACGCGCTCGGCGTAGCGCAGGTACATGCGCAGCAGGTCGCCGGCGAACAGGGCCGACTCGTCACCGCCCGCACCCGCCTTGACCTCGAGGAGCACGTCCTTGTCGTCGCTGGGGTCGCGCGGAACGAGCAGCAGGCGGAGCTTCTCGGTGAGCTCTTCGCGCTGTGCGGTCAGTTCCTTGACCTCTGCCACGAAGTCCGGGTCGTCGGCCGCGAACTCCTTCGCCGTCTCGATGTCCTCGGCGGACTGCTTCCAGGCACGGAAGGTCGCGACGATCGGGGTCAGCTCCGCGTAGCGCTTGTTCAGCTTGCGCGCGTTGGCCTGATCCGAGTGGACCGAAGGGTCGGCGAGCTTCTTCTCAAGATCGGCGTGCTCGCCGATCAGTTCCTCGACCGCCTCGAACATCGGGGGCTCCTGAAGATGGTGAATGTGAAGAAAAGGGCTGCGGGACGAGAAAGGCGCCGGTCCGGCTGCCCCCGTGCGTACAGGGTGCAGCCGGGATCCGGCGCCTGAGGCTCGCTACTTCTGTGCAGCCTTGCCGAAGCGGGCCTCGAAGCGGGCCACGCGGCCACCGGTGTCGAGGATCTTCTGCTTGCCCGTGTAGAACGGGTGGCACTCGGAGCAGACCTCGGCTCGGATGGAGCCTTCGGTCAGGGTGCTACGAGTGGTGAACGACGCGCCACAGGTGCAGCTGACCTGGGTCTCGACGTACTGGGGGTGAACATCGCGCTTCAAGGTGTCTCCTAGATTCGGGAGGGCGCCGGGTCGCAGGAGCCGAATTGCGCGCTGCGTGAACCGGGGCCGACAGACCAGTCTGCCAGGACCGGGCTGCCTGTCAAAATTCTGAGGACGCCTCCCTCAACGGCAGGGGTCCGGCATCTATTCCGCGGCCCGGCCCAACCCGCCCGGCCAGGCGGTTCGGGGCCCGCGGTACGCGGTTTCGGCTACTGCAGGACCGTACCGGCCGTGCCCTTGTCGCCGGCCGAGTTCGCGGTGGCCGCTGCGGGGATCGCCTGGTCGGCCAGCAGGGCGTCCCAGACCATCGTGGACTCCTTGGTGAGCGGGACGACCCGGTTGGGGTCACGGGTGTCTCCGGTCACCGGCAGGGTGATCATCTGCATGCTGTCGGGGCCGATGCCCTCCAGGCCCTGGGCGAACCCCATGAGGGCCTTCACGTCGCCGAGCGCCTTGTCCGTGGTGACGGCCTTGGTGGCGGTGTCGGCGAGGTCGAGCAGCTTCTTCGGGTTGTCGAAGACGCCGATGGTCTCGACCTGCTTGATCAGCGCCTTGATGAACGCCTGCTGGAGCTGTATTCGGCCCAGGTCTCCGCCGTCGCCGACGCCGTGGCGGGTACGGACGAGGCCGAGGGCCTGCTCGCCGTTCAGCCTGTTCGTCCCGGCGGGCAGGTCGAGGTGGCTGTAGGCGTCCTTGATCGGCTTGGTGGTGGTCACCTCTACGCCGCCGAGCTTGTCGATGATCTCCTTGAAGCCCGTGAAGTCGACTTCGAGGTAGTGATCCATGCGGATCCCCGACATCTTCTCCACGGTCGCGACCGCGCAGGCGGCCCCGCCGACGGTGTACGACTCGTTGAACATCTTGCGCGGGCCGCCCAGGTCGCTCTTGCCGTTCGAGAGCTTGCAGACGGGCCGGGTCACGAGGGTGTCGCGGGGTATCGATACGACGGTGGCCCTGGTGTGGCCCTCGTTGAGGTGGACGATCATCGCGGTGTCGGAGCGGGCGGAGCCGCCGTCGTCCTGGCCGTACTCCGCGTTGGCGCCGCCGCGGGAGTCGGAGCCGAGGACGAGGATGTCCATCGAGCCGTTGTCCACGTTCTGCGGGCGGTCCGTGCCGAGGGCGGCGTCGATGTCGACCGTCTTGATGTTCCCGTTGAACTTGACGTAGAAGTAGCCGAGCCCCGCCCCGCCCAGGACGACCACGCCCGCGGCCGTCCACGCGGCGATGACGACGGCCCTGCGGCGCGTAGCCGGCCTGCGTCGTCGTCGGCCCGCGCCGGCTCTGCGGCCGTGGCCCCTGCTGTCCTGGCTCATGCTCTGCTCTGCCCGCCTGTCTGGTCTCGGATCGACTCCCCGCTCCCACTGACAAGGACGGCCGCAAGCCATCCAGGGTTCCACGGCCCGGGGCGCGCGGAAACCGCCCCGCCCCGTCGGGCCGCGCGGGCGGGCGCTGCGCAATGCCCCGCCTACCTGCGGTTTCCCCCGGGGCCGCGCGGTGACTGCGAGGCTCCGCCGGCGTACGGAGTGTGGCAAAGGTCGCATCTGCGCGCGAAGCACCGTAGAAGGGCCCCGGACATGACGCGACCGCCCCCGTCGCGGGTGCGGCGGGGGCGGTCGGCGGTCACGCAGGTGGTGCTGCGCGGAGACGTCAGTCGTCGTTCTTGCCCGACGGGGTCGTCTTCGCGATCTGCATGAGGAACTCGGCGTTCGACTTCGTCTGCTTCATCTTGTCGAGGAGCAGCTCGATGGCCTGCTGCGAGTCGAGCGCGTGCAGCACCCGGCGCAGCTTCCAGACGATGGCGAGCTCCTCGCTGTTGAGGAGGATCTCCTCCTTGCGGGTGCCCGAGGGGTCCACGTCCACGGCCGGGAAGATGCGCTTGTCGGCGAGCTTCCGGTCGAGCTTGAGCTCCATGTTGCCGGTGCCCTTGAACTCCTCGAAGATCACCTCGTCCATGCGCGAGCCGGTGTCGACCAGCGCGGTGGCCAGGATGGTCAGCGAGCCGCCGTCCTCGATGTTGCGCGCGGCACCGAAGAAGCGCTTCGGCGGGTACAGCGCGGTCGAGTCGACACCACCGGACAGGATGCGGCCGGAGGCGGGGGCGGCGAGGTTGTACGCACGTCCCAGGCGGGTGATGGAGTCCAGCAGGACGACCACGTCGTGGCCGAGCTCGACGAGACGCTTGGCGCGCTCGATGGCCAGCTCGGCGACGGTGGTGTGGTCCTCGGCCGGGCGGTCGAAGGTCGAGGAGATGACCTCGCCCTTCACCGACCGCTGCATGTCGGTGACCTCTTCCGGACGCTCGTCGACCAGGACGACCATCAGGTGGCACTCGGGGTTGTTGACCGTGATCGCGTTGGCGATCGCCTGCATGATCATGGTCTTACCGGTCTTCGGCGGAGCCACGATCAGACCGCGCTGGCCCTTACCGATCGGCGACACGAGGTCGATGATGCGGGTGGTCAGCACGCCCGGGTCGGTCTCCAGGCGGAGCCGGTCCTGCGGGTACAGCGGGGTCAGCTTCTGGAACTCCGGGCGGCCGCGGCCGGATTCGGGCGCCATGCCGTTGACGGAGTCCAGGCGCACGAGCGCGTTGAACTTCTCGCGGCGCTCGCCGTCCTTGGGCTGCCGGACGGCGCCGGTGGTGTGGTCGCCCTTGCGCAGACCGGCCTTGCGGACCTGGGCGAGGGAGACGTACACGTCGTTCGGGCCGGGCAGGTAGCCCGAGGTCCGGATGAACGCGTAGTTGTCGAGGATGTCGAGGATGCCGGCGACGGGGATCAGGACATCGTCGTCGGCGACCGGGGTCTCGACCGGGGCGAACTCGTCGCGCCCGCGACGGCCACGGCGGTCGCGGTAGCGGCCGCGACGGCCGCGACGGCCGTCCTCGTCGAAGTCGTCCTGCGGGCCGTTGTCCTGACGGTCCCGGTCCTGACGACCGCCCTGCTGACCCTGGCCCTGGTTCTGACCCTGGCCCTGGCCGCGTCCGCCCTGCTGGCGGTCCTGACGGTCGGTCCGGTCCTGACGACCGCCCTGCTGGCCCTGGCCCTGACCCTGACCCTGGCCCTGGCCCTGGTTCTGACCCTGGCCCTGACCCTGGGCGCCCTGGCCCTGGTCGTCGGCCTTGGCGCCGCGGTCACGGCGCTCGCGGCGGCCGTCGGCGCGGTCGTTGCCCCGCTCGCGGCGGTCGCGACGGCCGCGGCCCTCGCCTTCCTGGCCCTGGGCCTGGCCGGCAGGGGCGGTGGCGGCCTCGGCCTTCGCTTCGGCCTGTGCGGCCGGAGCGACGGTCTCGGACTTCTGCTCCACCTGTACGACGGCGGCGGGGGCCGAGCCCTCGGGGCTGCCGGACGGGGCGGTGGCACGCCGGCGACGGCGCTCGCCGACCGGGGCGTCCTCGCTGGCGGGCTGGCCCGGGATGTCGATCTGGGCCTGCGCGGCGGGCTTCTCGGCGGGCGCCTCGGCGGCGGCCTCGCCCGTACGGGCCTTGCTGGTGGCGCGGCGCTTCGGCTTGGTCTCGCCGGCGTCGGCGGACGCGGCGGCCGGCGCGGCGGCCGCGGCCTTGGGGGCGCTGCTTCCCGCCTGCGCCTCCTTGATGACCTCGATCAGCTGGCCCTTGCGCATCCGCGCGGTGCCCCTGATGCCGAGGCCCGACGCGACCTGCTGGAGCTCGGCCAGGACCATGCCGTCAAGGCCGGTGCCGGAGCGGCGGCGCTTGGTCGGCGCGGCGCCCTCGGCGGGGGCACTGGTGTCGACGTTGGTGTCGGCAGCGCCCATCAGATCGGTGGTGTCGCTCACGAAGGGTCCTTCCCTGGAGCGGACGTCGGCCTGTCTGGCTCGGCGACCGGTTGTGCTGTCCGACGTCAGTCCGTGATGAGGCGCGGACTGCAGTCGGGGCGGTGGTCCGCCGATAGAGATACGGCGGGAGAGAAACGTGCATGTGCGTGGGTGGTTCCGGCGAGAAGCCCCCGAGCTGAAAGCGTGGGAATATCACGCCGATTCCGGAGCGTGCTCGAAACTGCTGGCAGCGATCAAAGCAGTCGGGGAGGCTCCCGGAAGAAAGGTGGTCCCTGATAGGGACACTGAGCACCAAGCCATGGCGGCTTCGGATGCGCACTTGAGACTAACACTACCGGATCCAACAGACATTCCCCCTCTCCATCACCGGCTATCGAGCCCATCCGCGCGGGTTTCGCGCGGGCTCCGCGCGGGCGGCCTGCCCTGGCCGCCCGCCCCTGGCCGGCTGTGTCCTCTACTGCACGGATCAGCCGCCCTGGGTTCCCAGCGGAAGTACGCTCGCGCCCGCGGCGTCGAGTGCGAGCCGGTTGGCCGCCCACCCCTCGCCCGCGAGCCGTGCGACCTTGTCGGCCGCACCGTTGTCGACCAGCGCGAGGACCGTGGGGCCCGCGCCGGAGATCACCGCGGGGATGCCGTCCGCCCGCAGCCGGGCCACGAGCGCCACGCTCTCGGGCATCGCCGGGGACCGGTACTCCTGGTGGAGACGGTCCTCGGTGGCCGGCAGCAGGAACTCAGGACGCCTGGTCAGAGCCTCTACGAGCAGACCCGCGCGGCCCGCGTTGGCGGCCGCGTCCACGTGCGGGACGGTGCGCGGCAGCAGGCCGCGCGCGGTCTCCGTCAGGACCGGCTTGGAGGGGACGAAGACCACCGGAACGATGGAATCGGCGGGCTCCATGCGGATCGCCTTGGCGCTGCCGCCGTCCATCCACGCAAGGGTGAAACCGCCGAGGAGACAGGCGGCGACGTTGTCGGGGTGGCCCTCGATCTCGGTGGCGAGCTCCAGCAGCGCCGTGTCGTCGAGCTTGGCCTCTCCGCCTATGGTCACGGCGCGGGCGGCCACGATGCCCGCGCAGATCGCGGCGGAGGAGGAGCCGAGGCCCCGGCCGTGCGGGATGCGGTTGGCACAGACGACCTCGAGGCCGCGCGGCTGGCCGCCCAGCAGGTCGAAGGCGGTGCGCATGGAGCGTACGAGGAGGTGGCTCTCGTCCCGCGGCAGGGTGTCGGCACCTTCGCCCGCGATGTCGATGTTCAGGCCTGAATCGGCCACGCGTACGACGACGTCGTCGTAAAGCCCCAAGGCCAGCCCGAAGGCGTCGAAGCCCGGGCCGAGGTTGGCACTGCTGGCGGGAACGCGCACCCGTACGGCGGCGGCGCGGAAGGCGGGACCGGCCATCTTCCGATGACACTCCTTGTGACTGTGCGAGACGGGATCTTCGCTGGCTCGCTGTGAATGTACTGGAGAACGTACGACACCCGAAGGCCCTGTGGGCAGCACCGCGGTCATATGCGCGGCGGCGGATGTAAGTACAGCCTATCGAAGGAAGGTTCTTCTCCGACATAGGGCGCACAGCAGGCGCACGATGCGTGTCGCCGGCTCCCGCCGGTCAGGTCGGGTTTCCGCCGCGATATCTGGCGGGTTTCCGTCGGTTTTCTGGCCGTACGGCCCGAGTTGCCGGATTCCTCAGCCTTCGAAAGACTTCCTGAATCCGGAATCCGGAATCCGGCAACTCGGTTACTGCGGTACTGCTGGTTCGCTCAGACGAGGCCGAGGCGGATGGCGGCGGCCTCGGCGTCGACCGGGATGGTGACCGGCTGCGGAGCACCGGCGACCGCCCAGTCGGGGTCCTTCAGGCCGTTGCCGGTGACGGTGCACACGATCTTCTGGCCGGGGTCGACCAGACCGAGGTCGACCGCCTTGAGCAGACCGGCCACCGACGCGGCCGAGGCGGGCTCGACGAAGACGCCCTCCTGAGCGGCCAACAGGCGGTAGGCGGACAGGATCTGGCGGTCCGTCACCTCGTCGATGAAGCCGCCCGACTCGTCCCGGGCCTGCAGGGCGTAGTCCCACGAGGCCGGGTTGCCGATGCGGATCGCCGTGGCGATGGTGTGCGGCTCCTTGACGATCTCGCCGCGCACGATCGGCGCGGAACCGGAGGCCTGGAAACCCCACACACGGGGCGTACGGGAGGCCAGGCCATCGGCCTTGTACTCCTTGAAGCCCTTCCAGTACGCGGTGATGTTGCCGGCGTTGCCGACGGGCAGCACGTGGATGTCGGGGGCGTCGCCGAGCGCGTCCACGATCTCGAAGGCAGCCGTCTTCTGGCCCTCGATGCGTACCGGGTTGACGGAATTGACCAGCGCCACCGGGTAGTTGTCGGACAGCGCGCGGGCCAGATCCAGACAGTCGTCGAAGTTGCCGTCGACCTGAAGGATCTTGGCGCCGTGCACGAGCGCCTGGCCCATCTTGCCGAGCGCGATCTTGCCGCGGGGCACGAGGACGGCACAGACCATCCCGGCACGCACCGCGTAGGCGGCGGCGGAGGCCGAGGTGTTGCCCGTGGAGGCGCAGATGACGGCCTTGGCGCCGTCCTCCTTGGCCTTGGTGATCGCCATGGTCATGCCGCGGTCCTTGAAGGACCCGGTGGGGTTGGCCCCCTCGACCTTGAGGTGTACCTCGCAGCCGGTGCGCTCGGAGAGCACCTGGGCGGGGACGAGGGGAGTGCCGCCCTCGCGGAGCGTGACCACCGGGGTCGTGGCCGTGACCGGCAGGCGGTCCCGGTACTCCTCGATGATGCCGCGCCACTGGTGGGTGCGATTGCTGCTCATGGGTCCTTACTCCCCTTCAACACGCATGATGCTGGCGACACCGCGGACGGTGTCCAGCTTCCGCAGCGCCTCGACGGTCCCTGAGAGGGCGGCGTCGGGCGCACGGTGAGTGACGACGACGAGGGAGGCCTCGCCGTCCTTGCCCTGCTGACGGACGGTGTCGATCGAGACACCGTGCTCCGCGAAGGTCGTCGCCACCTGGGCGAGCACGCCCGGCTTGTCCGCCACATCGAGGCTGATGTGGTAGCGGGTGACGACATCCCCCATGGGGCTGACCGGCAGCTGGGTGTACGCCGACTCGCCCGGCCCCTTTGCCTCGGCGAGCTTGTTGCGGCAGACGGCGACGAGGTCGCCGAGGACCGCGGACGCGGTCGGCGCGCCGCCCGCGCCCGGACCGTAGAACATGAGCCGCCCGGCGGCCTCCGCTTCGACGAACACCGCGTTGTAGGCCTCGCGGACGGAGGCGAGCGGGTGGGTCAGCGGGATCATCGCCGGGTGGACGCGGGCGGTGACGGACTCGCCGTCGGCGGCGCGCTCCAGGATGGCGAGGAGCTTGATGGTGCAGCCCATGCGCTTGGCGGACGCGAAGTCCGCGGCGCTGACCTCGGTCATGCCCTCGCGGTAGACGTCGTCGAGGCGGACCCGGGTGTGGAAGGCGATGCCGGCCAGGATCGCGGCCTTGGCGGCGGCGTCGTAGCCCTCCACGTCGGCGGTGGGGTCGGCCTCGGCGTACCCGAGGGCGGTGGCCTCGTCGAGGGCCTCCTGGTACCCGGCGCCGGTGGAGTCCATCTTGTCGAGGATGAAGTTCGTCGTGCCGTTGACGATGCCCATCACCCGGTTGATCTTGTCGCCCGCGAGGGACTCGCGCATGGGGCGGACCAGCGGGATCGCGCCGGCGACGGCGGCCTCGTAGTACAGGTCCAGCCCGGCGGCCTCGGCGGCGGCGTGCAGCGCGGCGCCGTCCTGGGCGAGCAGCGCCTTGTTCGCCGAGACGACGGAGATGCCGTGCTCGAAGGCGGTGGTGATCAGGGTGCGGGCCGGCTCGATGCCGCCGATGACCTCGATCGCGACGTCGATGTCGCCGCGTTTGAGCAGCGCGGTCGCATCGGTGGTGACCAGGGCCGGGTCGATGCCCTCGCGGACCTTGGAGGGGCGGCGCACGGCCACGCCCGCGAGCTCGACGGGCGCGCCGATCCTGGCCGTCAGATCGTCGGCGTGCGTCGTCATGATGCGGGCAACTTCCGAGCCGACCACTCCACAGCCCAGCAGCGCCACCTTCAGCGGACGCGTACGCATCATTCGACCTACGCCTTTCGATCTTCACATCAGTACCTGTTGCGCGGTTTGCACCCCAGGTGTGAACCAGTCTCACTCAATGGACAACAGTTTCCACCCTCGGTCCATTGAGTGAGACACCGTTTTGGGGGTCCGGGGGCTTCCCCCAGAAAGATGCGCGTCAGCCGACGTCCAGACGCAGGAGATCCTCCTCCGTCTCCCGGCGGACGATGACCCGCGCCTGGCCGTCGCGCACGGCGACGACTGGCGGACGGAGCACGTGGTTGTAGTTGCTCGCCATCGACCGGCAGTACGCGCCGGTGGCCGGGACCGCGAGGAGGTCGCCCGGGGCCAGGTCGGCGGGCAGGAACGCGTCCTTGACCACGATGTCGCCGCTCTCGCAGTGCTTGCCCACGACGCGCACGAGCATGGGATCGGCCTCGGAGGTCCGGGAGACGAGGGTGACCGAGTACTCGGCGTCGTAGAGGGCCGTCCGGATGTTGTCGGACATCCCGCCGTCGACGGAGACGTACGTCCGCAGACCCTCCAGCGGCTTGATCGTCCCGACCTCGTAGAGGGTGAAGGCCGTCGGCCCCACGATCGCCCGTCCGGGTTCGACGGAGATCCGCGGGGCGCGCAGGCCGGCCGCCTCGCACTCGCGGGCGACGATCTCGTGCAGGGCCTTCGCGATCTCGTGCGGCTCGCGCGGGTCGTCGGCGGGGGTGTAGGCGATGCCCAGCCCGCCGCCGAGGTCGATCTCGGGCAGCTCCACCCCGTGCTCGTCGCGCACGGCGGCGAGGAGGCGTACGACGCGCTTGGCGGACACCTCGAAGCCGGCCATGTCGAAGATCTGCGAGCCGATGTGGGAGTGGACGCCGAGCAGCTCCAGGCTGTCGTGTCCCAGCGTGCGCCGTACGGCCTCGGCGGCCGACCCGTCGGCGACGGCGATCCCGAACTTCTGGTCCTCGTGGGCGGTGGCGATGAACTCGTGGGTGTGCGCCTCCACGCCCACGGTGACGCGGATCTGCACGGGCTGGCGTACGCCGAGCTCGCGGGCGATGTGCGCGACGCGGGCGATCTCCTGGAAGGAGTCGAGCACGATCCGGCCGACGCCGGCCTCGATGGCGCGCGTGATCTCGCTCGTCGACTTGTTGTTGCCGTGGAAGGCGATGCGCCCGGCCGGCATCCCGGCGGAGAGCGCGGTGGCGAGCTCCCCTCCGGAACACACGTCGAGGTTGAGCCCCTCCTCCTTGAGCCACTTCACGACGGCCTTGGAGAGGAACGCCTTGCCGGCGTAGAAGACGTCGGCATCGGGCCCGAAGGCGTGGGCCCACGCGCGGCACCGCGCCCGGAAGTCCTCCTCGTCGAGGAAGTAGGCGGGCGTCCCGAACTCCTCGGCGAGGCGGGTCACTTCGATCCCGCCGACGGTGGCGACCCCGTCGGCGTTGCGGCCGACCGTGCGCGCCCAGATCTTCTCGTCGAGCGCGTTGAGGTCGGCGGGCGGCGGGGCGTAGTGGCCCTCGGGCATGACATCGGCGTGGCGAGGCCCGGCGGGGTGTGCGGAACGGCTCATCTCGACATTCTCTCTTCGCAAATCATCCGGAACACGGGCGAATCACATCGGACCACAAGGAGTCACATCGGATCACATACGGTTCCCGGCATCACAGGTGGTGGTGGTCGGGCACGTGTCGGACACGTCAATGCCGAGCAGGGCCAGGCCGCCGGCCAGCACCGCCCCGGCGGCTTCGGCAAGGGCCAGCCGGGCACGGTGGGCGGCCGAGGGTTTCTCGTCCCCCTTGGGCAGGACGCCGTACTGGAAGTCGAGCAGGGCGTCGGCGATCACGACGAGCTGCCGGACGAGCCGCTCGGGCGCCCGGTGGTGCGCGGCGGCTTCGAGCACGAGGGGCTGATCACGGAGGGCGCCGAGCAGAACGCCGGCGCCGTCCACCTCCCCCGGTTCCGCACGGAACCCCAACTGCCCGGCGTTACGGGTCAGCGCCCGCGCCCGGTCGTGGGCGTACCGCACCCGGAAGAACTCGCTGGACTCGTCCTGAACCAGCAGCGATGCGGGGAACACGGGGGTCTCGGCGGCGGGAACACAGAGCATCGCCCAGACGGAGGCGCCGGCCCCGAACACCGCGACCACGTCCCCGTCCCGCTTGGCGACGGGGGCGACGGGGGCACGCTCCCCTTCCACCCCCACCCCCGCCCCCGCCCCCTGGCTGCTCGCGATCCGCCGCACGGCCGCGCACACGACGCGCTCGCGCAGGGCCCCGAGGGGCACATCGACGAACTCGACGAGGTCCCCAGACCCAGACCCACCGGGGGTGAGGCCGTACAGCTCCCCACCGGCCCGAATGCCGTGCACCAGCTCCCCAACGGAACTCGCGGCGAGTACGAAGTTCAGGAACCCGGCGCCGGTGATCTCCACCCGCTCGATCCCGGGCAGGCCCGCCAGCCGCGGGGCCAGCACCTCGGCCACTCCGCGGGGCGCGACTCCGGCACCCTTGGCCACCCCGAACGCGACGGGCGAGGCGTAGTCCCCCACTCCCCCGGGCCGGGTCCGCTCGACGACGACCCGCGCGGGCACGACCACACCGGCGGGCAGCTCCCCGTCCTCGACGGCGCAACGCAGGGCGCGCACGACGGAACGGGAGAGGTCGACGGGGGTCACGTGACCAGCCTAGGGGAGAAGCCCCCACGTCACGCGAACGGTTTCGCCATGTGAACAGCGGGCCCCAACAAAGGGGGCCGGAAGCACCGGAAGAACGGAAACGACAAGAGAAACGGGAAGAAACGGGAAGGGGTCATCCCCTCCCTCTCCCGGCGGGAGCGCCCTTCCTCTCTCTCCTGTCACGACGCTCGATGAGCTGGTGCACGACGCGCACCAGCTCCGCGGGCTCGAAGGGCTTGGCGAGGAAGGCGTCCACGCCGGCGGCGATCCCGGCCTCGACCTCGTTCTGCGTACAGGCGCTCACGATCGCAACGGGCAGATGCCGCGTCCGCGGGTCGGCCCGCAACTGCGCGGCAGCCCCGAACCCGTCCAGACGGGGCATGACCACATCAAGAGTGATCACATCCGGCCGCACGTGATGAACGACGTCCAGACACTCGGCACCATCGTTCGCGGTCACGACCTCGAAGCCCTCCAGCTCGAGATTGACCTTGATCAGCTGCCGGATGACCTTGTTGTCGTCGACAACAAGCACCCGGCCCGAGGCGCCTGACACAACTCGAGAGTAGGTCCGCCCCGGCCCCCGCGTCCGGGTTTTTGCCACTTCCACCCCGTCCGAGCGACCCCCGCCCCGATCCCCCCGAATCCGTTCCTGATCACCACCGGGAAGCTGGTAGTGTTCAACCCGTCGCAGCAACACCAGCGACAGCGCCCCCGTAGCTCAGGGGATAGAGCAACGGCCTCCGGAGCCGTGTGCGCAGGTTCGAATCCTGCCGGGGGCACTCCAGCAGAGACAGCGCGATCACGCCGCTGACCAGCTGAAGTGCCAAGCATGAAGGCCCGAACTCAGTCTCACTGAGTCCGGGCCTTTGTCGTTGTCACGCACCGGTCCCGTGTGAGGAGCGTGTGGGCCACACGCGAGGCTCAGGAGCCTCCCTCCTCCCCTTCCTGCGCGTCCTCCCCCACGTCGTCCCACCCCATCGCCTTCGCGATCTTCGCGTTGTTCAGCTCCTCGTGACCGTCGATGCAGCCCTCGTAGCGCCGATGGATGACCTCCGGGGAGTTGCCCGCGCGCCGGGCGACCTCTGCCACCGGCACCCCAGCGTTCAGCCAGTTGGTGATGCAGGTGTGGCGCAGGTCGTACGGCCGGCGCGCGAGCGGCGCGGCGGCCCTGTCCGGCGGAAGCGCGAACGGCCGCGCTTCCTGCCACACCCTCCAGTAGCTGGAGGTCCCCAGCACGGCTCCGCGCTCGTTGGAGAAGATCCTGCCGTCCGCGGCCTTGCCGAATTCCTTGATGTGATCGCGAAGCATGGCCACCAGAACCGGCGGAATCGGCACCGGCCGGTCGGCCTTGATCTCACGCGACTTCAGTCCGCGCCTGTCGTGACGATTCCCGGAGTCGGTCCACCTCTTTCCGGAGACCGGCCGGGTCTCCCTCAGGGTGAGGGTCCCCCACCCTTTCTCGGGCAGGTAGCAGTCCTCCTCCCGAAGTCCAACCGCTTCCGCCGGCCGCATCGCTGCATAGAGCTGACAACCGAAGAATGCGACCAACCGGCGCCCGCGGTTGCGGTGGACAGAGCCAACGTAGGAAACGGCAGTGAGGAGTTGCACCCCCTGGACACCGTTCACAAGAACCCGTGGATCAACCACATCGTCCCCTTTGGAGACGGACCGCTTCATACCGGCGAGCGGGTTCTCATCCAGGTAGCCCAACTCAACCGCGTACTCCATAGCCGTGTTGAATCCGCGACGTCGCCGCTTGTACGTCTCCCCTGCCGCCGGGGTGTCGTCCAGCTTGAACGAAAGCCGGTACTGGACGTCCCGCTGCACCTTCGGGTCCGTGAGATCCGAGAGAGGCCGCGAACGGAGCGAGAGCCACGTGCAGGGCGCCACCAGCTCGGGGGGTGGCTCCTCCCCCTTGTGGGCCGGTACGACCGCCCAACGCACGGCTAGCCGGACCTCTTCGGGTGTCGGAGCCTTGGCTCCATCCCCTGTCATCGCGATCGCGACCGTGGCGAGGCTGTCGGCCAGCCCCTCCCGGGTCTTGGCCGCAGCCGTCCGCCAGCGGAAGGCCATGTACTCGCGGCTGAACTCCCACCAGGAGGGATCGGGCCTGGTGTTCTCCTTGGCCGCAGCCGCGCGCAGCTCGGACTCAGGCAGACCCGATTCCACATCGAAGGCCTCCCCCTTGGTCATCGCCTTCCACAATTCCGCCCGCCGAGTATCGGCAAGCGTCACGGTGGCGAAGGAGGCGTGGCGCACATTTCCGGCGACCACCCAGCGCAGCTGATACGGAGCCGACTTACTGGAAATCTTGCTGATCTTCCAGATGCGAACATCAGTGGTGAGCGTGGGCTGCACTGCCGGCGCCCGGCCCCCGCTTTCACGGGGGCCCGATGCCTTCTTGGTCTTGCGGTGACTCACGCGGCTTCCTCCAGGGACCCGAGCCAGCGGTCCAATTCCGAGCGCCGGATTCGCACCGCACCGTTCGGGAGTTTGATGGCTCGGGGGGCCTTCCTGCACTGCCGCCAGCGATAGAACGTCGCTCTCGGCACGCCGATCTCTTCGATCACTTCGGGGATGGTCAGCATTTCGTCGCGGGGCTTGGCCACGGCGAGGCTCCTTCGGGGAGGTGTGGGTTCTGGGAGCGGGACGTGCTGTCCGAGCCTGGGATTTCTGCGTCATCGCGTCATCTGCGTCATTTGTGGGTCTGACCTGCGGTTTCGCGGTGACGCAGTGGGGTGCTGTGTGTCACCGGCTGCGTCACCCGCGTCATCGGGTGACGCAGCCGGTGACGCAGATGACGCAGGATGACGCAGCCGTTGGCCGTCTGCGTCACCCCTGTCTTCGCAGCTCACAGGCCGTTTCGGGGCCCGTGGTGACGCAGGTGACGCAGCATCTCTTCTATTAGGAAAAGAGAGGGGGTGGTTTCTGTTGTGGTGCGCTCAGCTCAAGCCGAAGAAGGGGCCGCTTCGCGGCGCGACCTTTGCGACGGCGGCAAGCCGCCGGACAGGCAAGAGGAGCACCCCCGGCCATGGCGGGGCGTGCTCCTCTTGCTTGTACGGGTGCGACTTCGGGGCGCGGGTCAGAACGCCGCTTCCTGCTGTCCCGGAGGCTCGGGGGCCGGTCGGGTCATAGCGATGTAGCGGGCCGCCTTCGTGCGGCCCCAGTCCACCAGGACGCCGCGGGCGGCGAGGGTGGGCTGCAGGCGTTTGAGGCGGTCGGAGAAGACCTTGCCGGTGGTGGGCCATCCCTTGGGCAGGGGCCGGAAGTCCTCGCCTGCGTAGAGCTGGGTGATGGCGTGCAGCCACTCCGCCGACGTCATCCGGACTTCCTCGCCGGGCTCGGCACCGGCAGCGTGCTTGAGGACGGTCTGCGCCAGGAGGTCACCCTCGATCACGTCGTCGTTGAGTTCGTCCAGGCCCGCCCGGTAGGCGTTCAGGGCCCCGAAGCCGCTCGCGGCGTCGAGCTGCGCACAGGTGCGCGAAGTCGGCCATCCGTAGGTCTGCGGGGATGTCGGCCTCGGCAGCCCGGACCTTGACGGTGAGGTCCAGGAGAGAACCGAGGATGACCGGCAGCACCTGCGCGTACTCCGTCCACAGCTCCGCCTCGGTCCGCCGTACCCGGGGCCGCACCAAGCGCAGGGGAAGGAGGCGTTCGGCGAGGTCGGGACGGATGACGCCCACGTCGATGCCGGTCAGCAGGAGCGGGCGGCGGTAGCGGGAGCGGTAGACGTCGCCGTCGCTGAACAGCGCCCGCTTGATGCTCTCGGCCCCGGTGACGATGCAGCACATCAGGTCGGACAGGTCCGGCGGCAGGTGCGAGAGGTTGTCCAGGGCCGTGATCCATCCGGCGGCCACGGCCGTGATCAGGTTCTCCTCGTCCTTCGGCGCGCGCCGAAGGTCACCGGTCATGCCCTCCACGATCCGCATCAGCATGCGAGCCGCGGTGGACTTCCCCGCGCCCTGCGGGCCCGTGAGGAACGGGGCGGGGACGGGAACGGACGGCTCCAGGCAGCCGATCACCCAGGCGATGGCCAGGCACTCGCTCTCGGCACTGGCGAAGTTGCACAGACGCAGCAGAGCGTCAATGCCCTTACCGTCCGTGTCCCTCTCGGGAAGGGGCAGTTCTCCGGTGAGCTGGGTGCGTCGCCAGCACACCTCGCGCGGGTCGGGGGTGCGGATGTCCCAGCCGTTGGGGTGGATGCGGACGGACTTGCCGTCGTCGCGTCCCAGGTCGAGCCAGGTCGCGCCGTCGAACCCGGGGGCGACCCGGATGTGGGTGGCCTGGACGTCCTGGCTGAGGGCGAGTGCTTCGATCAAGTCGAGGGCCTCCTTGAGTGCGGTGCCGTTGAAGGAGCCGATGCCGTCGTTGTAGAGGCCGACCATGAGTTCCTGGCGGTGGCTTCCGGTCGTGCCCTGGGAGCGGATCGGGCGGGCGACGGGGTGGCCGTTCTTCTGCGCGTAGACGGTGCCTTCGGTGGTGCGGAAGTACCGGAAGTGGGCCTGCGCGTAGTCGGTGATGATCTGGCGTGCCGGGTTCTTCTCGTCCTCGGGCACGGTCACATCCCCAATGCGGTGCGGGCGTTGGTCCAGGCGTCCTCGCAGTGCCGGACGGATTCGCCCTTGCCCTGCGCGGCGGTGAACAGGCGTCCGGTGTGGGCCTCGGTCAGGCAGCCGCACTGGCCGTGGGTGGACAGGACGGCGAGGAAAGTCCGGTACACGGTCGTGTGGATGGCTTCGGTCGCCGTGGTGATGCGCAGCTCGGCCATGGCGATCCCCCGTTCCAGGTAGGCGGGCGAGCGGTGCGGGCACTGCCCACCCCCGGCCGGCGCCGCCACGGGGACGGGGCGGGTCTGCCGGACGGTGGGTTCCTTCACCACGAGCGAGCGCACGACGTCCGGCAGCACGGCCATCGTTCCGGTGCCGGGGCCACGCCAGCGGACGTAGGACATCGTGGACTTCACGTCGGCCCCGGAGCGGACCCCGTTCTTCGACTGCATGGCGCCCTGGTAGATCCAGTGCTCGCCCCGCGTCGTCGGCACGACCGTGGTGGCGGGAAGGATCTGGCGGGCCCAGGCGACGGCTTCGGCGTCGTCCAGGTCCACGACGGTCAGACCGGCACCGCCCGGGTGGTAGGCGACGGCCCCGGCCTGACGCCAGGCGCGGGCCCAGGACGGGCCGGTGATGACGTCCGGGTCGGTGGTGGCAGCACCCCAGGCGTGGCAGGGCGCCGGGCACTGGCAGGGCCCGGCCGCTTTCATGTGGGGCCGGTCCCCGCACGCCGATCGGGTGCAGGCCGGACAGTTCCCGAACGGCTCCTTCCCCTCCCGCAGCGGCAGCACGGGCAGGCCGATCCCCGCGAGCCACAGCGCGGTGCGTAGGTGGGCGGCAGCGGTGCTCATGCGGCCACCGCCCCGATGCTGAGCTGGGCGAGGGCCTGGCGGCCGATGTGCTCGGCGTAGGCCGGGGGGATGCATTCGCGGATGCCGTCGCGGTTCATCCACGGGACGTCCATGACCTGGCGGGCGTGGGGGACGCCGGAGAAGTTCCCGACGAACTGGCCGAACCAGCCGTTGGGGATGGGACGGCCCATCTTGGCCTGCGGCGCGGTGTGGGCGGGGTGCGGGGGCGGGGTGAGGGCGAAGCCGCCTCCGGTCTCGAAGAACCGGTGCCGGTACGTCTCCAGCCCGAACATGGCCCCGCACAGCATCACGGGCTCGCGGAGCTTGTGGGCGGCGCCCCGGACGTTCTCCATCACCCACGGGCGGCCCGTCGCGTTCAGGGCATCGCGGGTCGGGCCGATGAGGTCGGGATGGGCGTTGCCCTGGATGCGCTGGCACTCGGAGTCGTGCTGGCAGGGCGGGGAGGCGTGGATGAAGTCGAAGCCCGCGCCGAACGTGCGGATGAAGTCGACAGCGTCGCCCTGGTGGAAGCCGAGCGGGTAGCGGGGCTGGGCATCCTTGTCGACGCCGGTCACCTGGAATCCGGCGCGGTGGTAGCCCATGCCGGCACCGCCCTGGCAGCAGAACGCGTCCAGCAGCCGCAGGGTGCGGCCTCGCGGGATGACGGTGTGCTGGGTCATGCTGGTGGTCTCCTGTTTCTGTCGAAGGGACGGAGAGCCGGGGCGGTCGCGGTCTTTGGCGAGAGGCGACCGCCCCGGGCACAGCTACAGGTCGGTGAGCGTGGCGGTGGGGATCTCGTAGACGTCGATGACGTCCTTCACGCCGTGCCAGCGGCCCGGGGCGTGGTGGATGTAGACCACGTGGAGCGGGATACCGTCGCGGCCGGTGAAGGCGTAGACGTTCACCGCGTCCACGTTCTGCGGGCTCTTGCGGGCGCTGCAGATGTGGGACAGAACCGAGATCACCGTGAGGCGTTCGGGCCGGTACCTGGCCCCGTCGACCTGGGTGTGCAGCGTGGGTTGCTGGGTCGCGGCGAGGGTGGGGCTCGTGCTCATGTGGGGCTCCTTCAGTTGTGGAAGTGGTTGCGCTTGATGACGGCCCGGCGGATGTTGACGACCGTCCCGCCCTTGCTCGCGCAGTGGTTGTTACTGAGAACCTGCGTGGCGATCCATCCGCCGAAGATGACGGCGGCCAGGATGACGAGCTGCTGGATCAGTGCGGCGACGGCGGCGATGAAGGTGGTCAGGAGCATCAGGCCGCCGCAGGCCGCGGCGAAGCCGATGCCGCCGAGGGCGATGTTGACGGCGATCGGGTTGATGGCCGGCCGTTCCGCGACGGGCTCGGGGGCCTTCGTGGGGGCGATGGCGTAGCCGGTGATGATGCGGCCGTCCGGGAGCTGGATCGTCTGGACGTCCGGCAGCGAGTGCGGCTGCTGGACGACCAGCGGCGCCGGTGCCATGGGGACCGGGTGGTGGATCTCGGCGGTCTCCCAGCGGGTCGGGTCGTGGTGGTTCAAGGGGTGCCTCCTACAGGTCGGGTATGGCGTTGATGAGGGAGTTGATGACCTCGGTGACGACGGGGGCGGCTCCGGTGGAGGCGAGGTAGAAGCCGAACATCACGGCGACGAAGGCGGAGCCGACGCCGAGGGTCTTGGATCGCAGGAGGAGTGCGAGGAGGAGCCCGAAGAGGGCGACGAGGGTGATGGTGACGGCCATAGGAGGCCTCCTTGCTCGGGGTTGGAGGAGGGGCTACTTGCGGCGCTTGGCGCGGGCGTCCTCGCGGGCCTGGGCGACCTCGCGGATGCGGTCGATCTCGTTCTCGATGCGCTTGGTGGACTTGCCGCGCTGCTGGCGGCGGACGGCCTTGGCGCCGAGGTAGACGACGCGGGCGAGTTCGCCGAGGCTGTGCGGGTCCTTGTCGGTGAGTGCGAACTTCTCGCGGGCCATGACGGTTGCTCCCTTGGGTCTGGGGTTAGCGGGTGCCGGCGCGGTGGATGCGGGCGGCGCGGTTGTGGAGGCGGCGGCCGACGCGGACGCGTATGCCGTGGCCGTGGCAGCGGCGGCAGACCTTGCCGCGCTTGGGGCGTCCCTTGCGGTCGGTCTTGAGGAGCTGGCCGACGCCGTCGCACTTGCGGCAGGTGCCGAACGGGGACAGCCAGCACCTGACGCCGTAACCAAGGGTGACGGCGAGTAGGCAGGCGCTAGCGAGCAGGGCAAGGCTCATGGAGGCCCTCCTGGGCGGGTTTCCGGGGTTTCCGCAGGTGGGCCGCTAGACGCTAGCGACCTGATCAGGTGCGGTTTGTGTCGCTAGCGAGGTTGCTAGGTCTAGCGACATGGGTTGCTAGACCTAGCGGCCCTCCGGGCTACTTCGCGGCCCGGTTCTTGTCACGCTTGGTGATGGCGTCGATGATGTGCTGGCGCTCGATGCCGCGCCGGTTGGCGCCCTTGCCGGTCTCGGTCTTGCCCCACACCTGGTCGGTCTTGATGCCGAACGGCTTGAGGACGGTGCCGAGCTGGTCGGCCTTCGCGCGGCCCTCCAGCTCGGCCCACGGCCCGTACGCGCCGGCGTCGAGCTCGGCAAGGCGATCCACGATGACCTCGGACCACACCTTGTCCTCCGACCTGCCGAGGACGGTGGCGATGTCGTCCAGGATCGCGTCCGCGCTGCGGGGCGCGGGGACCTCCCCGATCGCGTCGCCGGTCAGGGTGCCCTCCTCCTCGCGCAGGGCGCGGGCGCGGACGAGGATGCTGTCGGCGTCGCGGCCGTCGCCGAGGTAGGTCCGCACGATGCCGCAGTCGTCGCTCATGCCCTTGAGGAGGCCGACGCCCTTGTGGGACTTCAGGAGTCGGGAGGCGTCCAGGCCTTCGCTGTAGGAACCGGCGCCGAGGACGACGTCGGAGACCTGCCAGGAGCCGACCCGCAGGGAGAACCGGGCCTGGTGCTGGTCACGCAGGACCGAGGGGCAGGCCTGGTCGTCGGGCTTCTGGGTGGAGTTCAGGACCGAGACCCCGACGGCCGGCGCGACGCGGGCGAGGTAGACGAGCAGTTCCAGGACGGCCTTGCCGTGGACGGGGTGCTGCAGGTACTCCTGCACCTCGTCCACGACGACGATGGTGAGGGGCATGTTGAGCTTCTTGTCCCGGGAGATCTCCGGGGTCAGCTTGCCCTCGGGGCAGATGTGCAGGGGCAGTTCCGAGAGCCGGTGGTAGCGGTCCTCGACGTCGGCCTTGAGCTCGGTCAGGGCGTTGATGAGGTGCTCGACGGGGTCGAAGCCGTTGCGGGGCACGATGCCGAACCCGATCCGGTGCGCGACCTTGGAGAAGGACCTCCAGTCCGGGGAGGCCTTCCCGTCGAACAGGATGATCCTCACGTACGGGTCCAGTGCCGCGGCGAGCACGATGGTGCGGGCGGAGAACGTCTTGCCCTGCCTCGGCACGGCTCCAACCAGGAGGGACAGCCACAGCATGCTGGCCATGACCGGGTTGCCGCGCTCGTCCACGCCCCACGGGAACGGCTTCCAGAAGTCCACCCGAGTGGCACCCAGCAGCGGGGTGCGGCCGGCGGGGACGGCGAGCGGGTCGCGGTCGGCGATCCACATCGAGACCCTGCGGGCGCTGGTCTCGTCGCGGTCCAGGAAGAGCTGCGTGGGCGAGATGTCGATGCCCGAGGCGAGCGGTACGTGCTTCTTCAGCGCGTCCTCGAACGTCTTGCCGTACGGCAGGTCGACCACGACCCGCCAGCCGTCGCCGTCCCGCCCGATCGGGCGGGGGAAGGCAATGCCCTGGTCCTTCACGGTCAGGCCGGCCGCGGCGAACGCGCGGGTGATGATGTCGGAAGACAGGCGCCGCTTGCGGAAGGTGACCTTCGCCCGGTCGATGAGCGGCTTGTCCGCCGGCGCCCCCACCACGCCGAGCGTGGTGGTCAGCGCGGCCATGGACAGCATCAGCATCCACGACGGGGCCATCACGTAGACGGTCAGGGCGGCGGCCAGGCCGACGAACCCGGCAACCGCGGCGACGATGCCGCGCAGGCGGACGCGGTCGTTGCGCTGCCGCGACAGGCTCAGGTACTCCCCCGCGTCCTCCGCGCGCACGGCGGCGAGGCGCAGGTTCTTGCCTTCGGCATCGAACACCCACCGGCCGGCCGCAGCCGACCAGCGCCACGCACCGCGCGGGGCGTAGGCCAGGATCTTCGGCGTGTAGACCACCGGGAGTCGGAGCGCGTGGTAGCCGACGAGGGTGGAGTAGTGGCGGACGGCCCAGCGGCGGACGGCGGTCCGCTGGTCGGGGAGCTTGACCCAGTCGGGCAGTACCGGCTGACGGGTCTTGTCGTGAGCCTGCATCCACTCCGCCACCGACGCCGGGTACACCTCCCGGGGCGGGTCGACCGGGACGCCGTCCGCGATGTCGGTGGTCTCGTCGTCGGTGTCGGGGAGTTCGGCCTGCCACTCACCGGGCCGGACCTCCCCCACGCCGGGGGCGTCGGGTCCGGGGGTCTTCTTGGGGAAGGGCATCACCTTGGCCGTGTGCTCGTCCGGGCCTTCGGCGTGCGGGAACGGGGTTGTCTCGGTCACGACGGTTCGACTCCTTCGGGGTAGGCGCAGGGGATGCACACGCCGAGCTGGGCGGGGATGACGTATCCGGCGTCGCGCCGGCATTCGGGGCAGGTACGGCGGGCGGTGTTGGCCTTGGCCAGGGCGGCCGACTTGGCCGGGGTCATCGGCCGGACCGGCTTCGCGCGGTCGACGCGGTACAAGAACGCGGCCAACGGGCCGCGCCGGAAGCGCGGACGTAAGACCTGTCCGGCGATGTCCTGACCACCAGGCCGCAGCCCGAGGGCCCGGAGCTGGCGGCGGGTGGCAAGCCCATCCGGGGCCAGGTCGCCAGGGGAAGGTGGGTATCCCGTGGACGGCCCCGGTCGGGTCGACGCAGCGGGCGAAAGTCAGGCTCATCCGGCCACCACCGCGACCACAGCCGCCTGCTCGCGCTCGGCCTTGAGGGTGTCGCGGAGGGTGCGGCCGTTGGCCGACGAGGTGCGGACTGCCTTGCGGATCGCCTCCGCCGTCAGCTCGGCGTCCGGCCAGTCGGCGGTAGCCGACCGGGCCTCAGTGAGGAGTTCGTCCGGGGTGCGGGTCGCTCGGGGCGTGCGGGCCGACTCCGGTACCCGACCGGTCGCCCGGCGCGGGGCGTGCTGCATGGCGGCGACGGCCAGGGCCGGGGCCGACTGCGGCAGCTCGACCGGCACCGGGTCGGCCGACTCGATGGCGGGGAGTTCGGACACCGCAGCCGGGGCTGCCGGGGTCGACTCCCGCAGGTCAGACCCCAACCGATTTACGGTGGGCTGATCTGATTCATCCTGATCTGCGATTCGGGCAGGTCGATGGTGCAGCACTTTCGCGACGAGGTCGGAGCCGAAGAAGATGGACCCGACCGGGAGCGAGGTCGCCAGCAGCACGAGGACCCAGTTGGCAGGGTCCCAGTCGGCCAACTGCACTCGTCCACCGCCGTGCAGTTCGGGGACGAGTCCGTGCACGTAGTTGAGGACGAGGGATGCGACCGTGTACCCGGCCAGCACCCGCAGTGCGAACGTCTTGTCCTTGCCGGTGAGCACGAGGGTGGCGACCAGGGCCAGGGCCATCAGGCCGTCGACTACGAACGGGTAGAGCAGGGCGGCGGTGCCGTCCGCGCCGACCGTCCGCGCCACGTCGCGCTGAGCGTTCCAGGAGACCCGGAAGGCCATGGCGACCACGCCGACGAGAGCGGCAACCAGCAACCCCTTGGCGGTGCGGTTCATGCGGCACCGCCAATCGCGCGGCGGTGCCGGGCCCAGCCGACGTGCTGGACGCACCAGCCAGCCCCAGCGGCTGCCAGCAGCCAGGCTTCGTGCAGCGCGACGGCGCCCGGGACGGCCACCAGCACCGCCAGCGAACCGGCCCAGATCAGGTACTGGTCCAGGGACCGACGAAGGTTCGCGCTCATGCCGCGGCCCCTTTGCGGGAGCGGGTCCGGCGGCGGGCCGCCGGCCGGATGAGCGGGACGACGTTGAACAGCTCCGGGGCGTTGGCCTCAATCACCTGGGCGGCGACCCGGCTCACGTCGTCGGGCAGGTCCGGGTTGTCGGCGAGGATGCCGCGGGCCGCGTCCAGGCGAGCCGCGCGCTCCTCAGCGCTCTCACCCTCGACCCCGAGCCACAACTCCAGCGGGGTACCCAGGGCCAGTTCGATGAACTCGTTGACGCTAACGGCCTCCTGGCCGCCGATGTACGTACGCATCACTGTTCTCCTGAAGTCGAAGGGACGCCGGAGCGGTCGCGGTCTTTTGGCGAGAGGCGACCAGCCCCGGGGATAAAGCCCGAACTCCGCGGCTCCCCTCCACCCGCCCGTACAGCGCCAAGGGCGCCGGACGGGCGGGGGAGGCAACCGGCCGCAGCGCCATCAGCGCCGCGGAAGGGTTAGAAGGCCGTACGAGCGGGGCCGGGCGGTGAAGCCCGGGGCCGCCTCGCACGGCGGTTGAGCGGTGACGCGAAGGGCGGGCCGGTCGTACCGGTCCAGTACGGCCAGCGCCCGCAGATGTCGGTGGAACACAGCAACCTCCAAGCCGGAGGGGCGGGGCTTCACCGGCGCCGTTGCCACGGCCATCCGGTCCCGAGCCTGGGAATCGGGCGCGTCATCGTCACTGCTCTGACGCCAGCAGGGCGGCACGTACTGGGTGGCACCCCGAGGGGTGTTCTCCAGAGCCAGCACGCGGAAGAAGTGGCCGCCGGCGAACAGCCCGTCGCCACGGGGACGGGGATCACGCCCCGTCTCATCTCACTTGGCACTCTGTTCAGTTCTCAACAGACAGGCGCTTCCTTCAGACCCCTTTCGAGGGCCCTCCGGGCGAGGTACTGCGTGTTGGCTAGGCCAACGAGACTGTTCTAGCACGACTGACACAAGCAGCACAACAGGTTGTGTCAGTCGTGCCGGTCGAACTAAGGGAAATCCGGTTAGCATCGAGGGCATGACGCCCACTTCCGATGCCGCCCGCCGCGTGAACGAGAAGATCGCAGACGATCTCCAGCGAGACATCGAGGCGGAGAAGTACAAGGCCGGGGAGAAACTGCCGGCCGTGCGAACGATCGCCGAGCGCTTCGGCGTAGCTCCCGGCACCGCCACCAAGGCGCTGCAGCTACTCGCCCAACGGGGTGTGGTCCGCCCTGATTCGACTCGCGGCTACTTCGTACGCGCTGAGCTGAAGGAGCAGGGAGCCGCCGAGCCCAGTGGGGAATTCACCGCGATCATGCAGCAGATCGAAGCGATCCGAGACCACCTGGCCCGCCTCGACGAGCGCCTTCAACAGGTCGAGCAGACACGGGGCTCGGATGGACCGACTCCACCACCCGCTCCACCCGTCGTGTCAGGTCACACATCTCGGCACTGATCTGCTCAAGAGCCGCCATCACCTGGCGTCGCTCACGGATAGTCAAAGCCACGGCAGTACCTCCCCGTTGGCACCACAGGACGTCGCGCATCGGACGTTCACGAAGCTATGGCGCACCCGCAGCTCGACCCCGGAAAATCCTTCCGGGGTCTCTTCGCGAACGGAGGCGAGGCTGAAGTCATGCGAGGAATGACGCAGCACCTGACGACCGGCGAACGCGTTGCTTGGTACCGCCACCGCCGCGGCCTGTCCCAAGAAGTCCTTGCCGGGTTGGTCGGCCGTACCGCTGACTGGCTGGGCAAAGCCGAGAACAACCGCATCGAGCTCGACCGCCTCTCGGTGATCCGGGCGCTTGCCCACGCCCTGGACGTCTCCATCGGGGACCTCATCGGGGAGCCAACCCTCCTGGAGTGGTCGAGGGAGAGCGGCCGCGGCACGGTCCCCGCGCTGCGTGAAGCGCTCATGGACTACCGGCTCCTCACCCCGCTCCTCGGCGCGCCGGCCGACGGTCAACCGCCAACGCTCGCGGCCCTCCGGTCCGACGTCGGCGAGGTCTGGGACGCCTACCAGGGGTCCCGGTACGGATTCGCCACTCGGCAGATCCCCCTGCTGCTCGCGGACGCACTACTCGCCGTGCGGGCCAGCTCGGGGACTGAGCGAGAGGAAGCGAACGGACTCCTGGCGCTGACCTACCAGGGCGCCGCGATGGTCCTCGGCAAGCTCGGAGAGAACGAACTCGCGTGGATCGCGGCAGACCGCGGACTCGCCGCCGCACAGCAGAGCGGCGACAACGTGATCACCGCATCCCTGTTCCGATCCGTCACACACTCCCTGCTGTCCACCGGCCGCTTCGAGACCGCCGTCCAGCTCGTCAATGACGCCGCGGGGTTCTTGGAGCCCGGCCTCAGCCACGCCACCCCGGCCTACCTATCCGTGTACGGAACCCTGTTCCTCACCGGCTCCATGGCTGCGGCACGGGCCGAGGACCGAGCCACAACCCAAGCCTTCCTGCGGGAGGCCGAGACGATGGCTGCTCGGCTCGGCTCGGACGCGAACCACATGTGGACCGCCTTCGGCCCGACCAACGTCGCCATCCACCGCGTAGCGACGGCCGGCGAACTCGGCGATATGCAGATCGCCGCGGAACTCGGCCCGACCGTGGACACGAGCGGCCTCCCTGTAGAGCGCCGCGTCCGCCACAACCTGGAGGTAGCCCGCGCGCTCAGCGCCTGGAATCGCACGGACGATGCGCTCGCCATGGTCTTGGAGGCCGAACAGATCGCTCCCGAGCAGGTCCGGCATCACTACATGAGCCGAGAGCTCGTCCTCGGCTGGGTCCGCGGGACGCGGGGCCGGCCGACGCAGCCGATCGCCGACCTGGCCGACAGGCTCCGCGTGGTGTGACGTGGGTAGGCTCGGCCCCGTGAGCGAGAACGAGCACGAGGCAAAGATGGCGCACCCGAGGATGGCCTCGGGTGCGCTGTTCTTCGACGACCACGGCCAAGTCCTACTGCTGGAGCCGACGTACAAGGACTACCGGGACATCCCAGGTGGCTACGTCGAGACCGGCGAATCCCCGCTCCAAGCATGCGCGCGTGAGGTCCGGGAGGAGATGGGCATTGAGCCGGCCATCGGTCGCCTGCTCGCTGTTGACTGGGCTCCTAGCCCTGCAGAGGGAGACAAGGTCCTCTACATCTTCGATGGCGGCACCCTGAGCCCCGAGCTCGAAGAGGCGATCCAGCTGGAGACTGCCGAGATCCGCGCGTACGCCTACCACTCCCTAGAGGCAATGGAAGGCCTTACCATCCCCCGATTGGCGCGGCGCATCAAGGCAGCAGCAGCCGCCCGGAGCGAACAACGGGTCAGCTATCTAGAGCATGGCCACGAGCCAACCCCGCAGTAACCGACGCGGGTAGTCGCATCACAACCTAGGCCGACTCCTCTACCTCTTCGGGAGAGTCCGCCTGCGTAGCGCCGCTCGCCGCCGGCCGAGGACCAGGAATCACCAACGCGTCCGGCATGTGCTGAGAATGTGCATGGCGGAGGTATTCCATGGCCTGCTCGACGGATGGGTCGTGGTCGAAGTGCTCCTTGAAATATTGCAGCCTACCTTTACTTTCTTCGATCAGATCAGACCACGTTTTAACCCAAACACGCACCGAATACCCGGCGTCTGAAATGTCCCAGACGCAACCGCGAGGCTTATCCTTCTGGCGTGATTCGATCCTGACCAGATCATTCATTTCCGAAGTGATCAGCCAAAAATCCCACTCAACCCTCACGTCGGCGAACTGAGGGTCACGAATGACCGCATGCGCGTAGCTCTTGATCTGCGCCAATTCCTTGTCAGTTACTTTCACCTTGGGCGCTTTTAGCTCCACGACAAGGTGTTGCATGCGGTCATGCTCGCGCCGGGCCCGCGAGAGCATGAGGTCAACGATTCCAACGGAACCATCTTCCCGATACACCGGGTCAGGATTCATTGAATCTCGCTGCATGACCGCAAGATGACGATCCAGAACCTGATTCAGCGAGCGATCACTCACAAGGAGCTGATAATGCTCACCGAACACCCAAGTCTCGTTCTCTAGAATCTTGTGCAGTTCAGTTCGCTCTTTAACAAGCTTCTTCGCTTCCGGATCAAAGACCATATGCGATAGAGCTGCCAGAAAATCAAGACGATCAGCCACGCTACTGGAAGCCTTGATGATGCTCGACAGGCTAGTTCGGTTCAGCAGGCGGTCCAACTCAGACTTGTCATCCGAGCTGAGCCTGAAAACTTCGTCGAGGATGCGGTTGACGTGCCCCGGCTGATATTTAACCGACTCGCGCAGAAGAGCAAGCGTCGCCTTCTGTTGCTTGATGGGGCGAGGCATGTGGCGGTGAATCGTAGCCGCCACGATATCGAAGGTTTCCCTTTCGACCTTCTCGGCCTCAGTATCTGCATCCCCCTCATACGGATAGAGTCCGGCATCCTTCCAACGACTTACGACCTCCTGGCGACGCTCAACCGTCCGAAGTCGGAAGTAGTCGCGGAGGTATTGACGAGTAGCAGCCAGAAGTGCCGATACCGGACTGTCAGACATCTCCCCGAGCAGAAAATCTCCGCGATGCTCAGCCATTCGACTCCACTGCACATAAGCCGTGAAGTCGAAACCAGGCGCCTGGATGCGCATCTCGGTAATTTCTACAGTGACGCCACTCGCATCACATAGATGAAGCTCGCGGTCAACCCGCATATCCCATTCGATGATCCGCAGGACCGCCGTCTCCGTGACCCCGGTATGCTCGAAGGTGACCTCACGCTCGGTCTCCTTCTGAATGACTCCCTTGGGGTCGATCGCAGCCCCATCGAACTCGATCTGCACCTCCGGATACATAGCCAGGTAGGGAGCGAACTCCGTTGTGATCTGACTGCGCGCCTTCTCGACGGTCAGCTTATGCAGAACACTAGATTGCCTACCCCACGCCTCAACTACGGTCCCCAAATCTTCGACCGTGGCGATTGAATCGCCAATCTGGAAGTCATTACGGGATGCGCTTTGCGCGGAAATAACGGTCCTCCGGCGACCGTCAATACCGTCAGCAACGGTGGTCCACCTGATGGAGGCGCCTAGGGCGAACGCTTTCAGCCGCCCCTGCCCGGCACGACCGTGGAGGGGCCGGCCCATGAGTGACGTTCGCGTGACCTTCTTCCAAGAGCCACCGATCTTCTCGAAGGCCGTACCGCACCCCTCGGGCGTGATGCCCCCTCCGTCGTCAGCAACTGTGACCTTCTCGACAGAGCCTGTGGCGGAGCGCTCGATCACTATGGAGACCCGCTTCGCGTCGGCGTCCAGAGCGTTCCAGATCAGTTCTTTGACCGCGCCCACGGGATCGTGCTCCCTCGCGAGGCGCTCGACGTGGTCTTCGGCAGCTTCCAGGTGCACTCGTCGCATCGCGCCAGTCTGTCAGCCACCGATCACGCACGGTAGGTCCGCGCAACAAGAAGATCTGCAGGCGCATGTGTTGGTGACCTGGGTTCCGGAGGACCGGCCTTGCTCGCAACGGGGCCTTCGTGTGACAGGCGTGTGACCTGGCCTCAGATGTGAGCTCGCCTGCGCGTTTATGCAGGTCAAGGAGGATGTTGCGGGCTGCCTGACCATGCCCTCCGGAGTGGATGGTTCACCTCACGCCCACATTCTTCCATCCCGCCCTACCCCTGCTTCAAACCCACGAAGAGGCACCCCAATCGGTCCTCCAGCGTGTCGCCTCCGCAGCCACGGTGGTCTGGGTTGACCCGAGCTCTGCGGCGAAAGCCTCCGCGGTCAGGAGTGCGCGAGAAACCGGCTCACGCGCTAAGGACCGTCCCACGATGAGTCTGGACGAAGCGCCTGGAACAGGACTTAGGGCGAACGGGGTGCCCCTAGGCCCCTCCGAGCAGCACCTCAATGCGGCGGCTTCAAAATCCCGACAATAACGCCGCTTTCAAGTACGGGTAGCACCTTAACTTCGGGATGTTCACGGAAGATTGCCGCAGCTTCATGCGAGTTGACATCCGAGGATACGGTTCGACTATATTTTGCAAGCCTACGCAGAGACACACCCCGAGAACGCGAGAAGTTTCCCTTCGACGCGTTCCCCTTCAAGTCTCTGATGGAGATCACACCAAGGACACGCCCTCTCTCGTGCACGATCGCATATTCCACGCCGCGACGGTCCATGATCCGAGTCGCATCCTTGACTGACTTTGCGACATCAACCAGAACCGGGGCCTCACGAACGAACTTCTTAATACCGTTGACCACTTTCACCCCTCCGTTAGACTCGCCTATGCGAGAATAACCTTGGCTCTTTCTACGTACTTCTGGAACGTGTGACGCGCGCCGAAGATAAGGGCGACTTCAAGCGCCACGAAGCAAATCGCAAAAGCCCACCCTCCATTAACCGAACGCGACCCCTGAATTCGCACCAAGCCCGCAAGGCAGGGCAGGGCTAGGAGCGACATGTGGCCGAAAAATTGATGGTATCTATAGTGCTCGTCGACCACCGTACGAAAACTTTCAAGCTTTCCGGCATCTGACAATTTTGCGAAATCTCCAGGGCCCAGCTTTGGCCCAAACCGAAACCATTCTTCGTAAAACAGATACCGAATCGGCGATGCCGAGAGACCGATCAGTAGGGCGCCCATGGAAACCAAAAGAAAGAGGCCGACATTCGATTTAGCCGAAAGGAAAGTCTCGAAGATACTCGCTACTTGCGGACTCCAAAGGGCGATCCCATAGAGGGCGGCCAGCCCTGGGAGGAAGTAAGCGATCAAGAGGCCGAAGGTGCTTACAGTGAAATCTTTCGCCTGGCTCACATTCACCTCCCTGGCAGCGCTATCGACTGAGGCTACATATTGAACGCGTCACCGGCGACTCAGACATCCGCAATTAGACCGAACGGCCCAAGAAAGACGCGCGACGATGGAATCGACCTCAACCAGTACCGCAGCAACAGTCGGTTGCTTCCGACCGCGTCCGTCCAGGGCCCTGCGATCGGTATGGCCCCTGACGGCTGGGCCCCACAGAGGTCAGAATCAACAGCTGTCCAGCCATCCGCTGCGCACATCAACGTTGGCGGATGTCAGCAGATCCACAGGGATCTCAGCGTCCGCCCGGTCCGAACCCAGCGCGCGTGATCCCTCAGCACCGAGCAAACAACCCCAGCGACTCGCTCCGACGGGCCACCTTCGTGTGAGTAGCGTGTGGGTTCCTGCCGCACCCATCCTGAACGCATGTTCTTGCAGCTCAGAGACGTGCCAGGCCGCATCGATCGATGCCCTCCGGAGCCGTGTGCGCAGGTTCGAATCCTGCCGGGGGCACTTCGCAAGAAGTGCCCAAAGACCCCGCCATCAGCGAGTTCGCTGAGAACGGGGTCTTCGCGTATGTGCAGGCAAGTGCGGCCCTGCGTAGCCGCATGTCAGGCCCTGTGGACTGTTCGTGGACAGGGTCTTGGTCCATCGGCGTAGGTCGGCGGTAGAAGCGCGGATGGCCCCCGGACAGGTCCAGGGGCCTCGCAGCGGATCGCCGGCCACTCGTACTCGCTGAGTTGAGCTGTGGTTGGCGCGAAGCCGACTCGCCCCTGGTTCGGTGAGGGGCTCGGGCGATGGTTTTCGGCAGGCCGTCGGCCTGCCGCGGTCAGGGGGTTAGGACCACTCGGCCTATGGGGTGGCGGGATTCCAGGAGGGCGTGGGCTTCGGCGGCCTTTGACAGGGGGATTCGGGCGTGGATGGTCGGGCGGATTTGGGTGGTGGAGACCAGGGTGAGGAGGTCCTTCAGGGCGGCGGCCGCCAGGTCCGGGCGGCTCGTCATGAGGGTGGCCATGCTGAAGCCGATGACCTGGCGCATGCTCAGCAGGTCGAGGACCGGGATCGAGGGCTGCTGCGCATCGCCGCCCGAGCCGCCGAAGACCATCAGGCGGCCGTAGGGGGCCAGGAGGGCCACGTCGGTGAGGAGTTGGGGGCCGCCTATGCCGTCGAGGATGACGTCCACGCCGCCTTTGATGCGGTCCGGCCAGTGCGGGTCCGTGTAGTCGATGGCCTCGTCCGCCCCGAGGGTGGAGCGGATGAAGTCCAGTTTGCGGGCGGAGCCGGCGGTGGCTATCACGCGGCCCGCGCCCAGCGCGCGGGCCGCCTGGACGGCGATGTGGCCGACGGCGCCGGCGCCGGAGTGGACCAGTACGGTCTCGCCGGGGGCCATCCGCGCGGTGCGCAGCAGGTTGAGGGCGACCCGGCCGGGGGCTCCGACGAGGGTGGCCTCGGCCGGGTCCAGGCCGGCGGGGAGGGGCAGGACGCGGTCGGCGGGCGCGGCGACGTACTCGGCGTACGCCTGCGGCGCCTTCCACACGGTGACCCGTGTGCCGGGGGTCAGGCCGGTGACCCGGTCGCCGACCTCAACCACGGTGCCGGAGACATCGGCCGACGGGCAGTAGGGCAAGGTCGGGGCTCCCAGGGGGAACCTGCCGCTGCGGCGCTGGACATCGGCGTGGTCGACACCGATGGCCTCGGTACGGACCAGAACCTCGTGCGGGCCGTACGCGGGGACGTCGACCTCCTCGGGCTGCAGCACCGACGAGGGGCCGTATGCGTGGTAGCGGATGATGCGCACGTCGTCGTCGCTTCCTGGTGGCGGAGGTTGGGGGGAGTCGCAGGGCCTCGTAGCGGTCCCAGACGTCGGTGTAGCGGGTGTGCAGCGGGCACAGGGCGAGACGGACGGCCGCCCGGCCCGGCCGGATCCCCCGGGGGGCCGGCCAGGATGCGGAGAGCAGCCGGGCGATCCGCCGCAGTCGGCGGGTCTTGCCCCGGAGGGCGGCGGCGTGCTCGCCGCGGGGGCGGCGGGCGGCCTCGCAGACCGGACCGCCGCACGCGGTCCGGTCCGGGTCCAGCGTGTCCGTCGGTTCAGCGATCGGAGGCGTCCACAGGTCGAGGACCTCGAGGTCCCGACGGGACAGTCCGGGCTGCCGCTCGCAGGCGGCGCGGCGCATGGCGGGTCAGTGCCCCATGCCGATGCCGCCGCTCACCGGCACGACGGCGCCGGTGACGAAGGCGGCCTCGTCGCTCGCCAGGAAGCGCACGACCCCGGCGACCTCCTCCGCCGTGCCGGAGCGCTTGAGCGGGGTGTTCGCGAGGAGCTCGGCGCGCCGCTTGTCGGTGACGTGCTCGATCATCTCGGTCTCGATGAGGCCGGGGGTCACCACGTTGGCCGTGATGTTGCGGCCGCCCAGCTCCCAGGCCAGGGACCGGGCCAGACCCACCAACGCGCTCTTGGAGGCGGCGTAGTTGGTCTGGCCGGGCGAGCCCAGCGTGCCCATGACCGAGGACATGAAGATCAGCCGGCCCCACCGCTTGCGCAGCATGCCGCCGGTGGCGTGCTTGGCCAGCCGGAAGGCGCCCATGACGTTGGTGTCGAGGACGTCGTGGAAGTCCTCTTCCTTCATCATCGGCAGGAGTCCGTCGCGGGTGATGCCCGCGTTGGCGACGAGCACCTGGATCGGGCCGTAGTGGTCCTCCGCCTCGGCCACGGCCCGCTTGACGGACTCGTCGTCGGTGACGTCGCACCGTACGCCGAACAGCCCGGCCGGGGCCTCGCCGGTGCGGTGGGTGACCACGACCTGGTCGCCCGCCTCCTGGAAGGCGCGGGCCACGGCGAGGCCGATCCCGCGGTTGCCTCCGCTGATCAGAACGGTGCGGCTCATGTCGAAATCCTCTCGGGGGTGGGTGGAACGCCCGGCCCGGCGTGCGGGAGCCCGCAGGCCGTCCGCACCGCGCGGATGGCGTCCTCGGTGTCGGTGAAGTGGAGTCCGTGCCAGCCGGCCCGGACGGCTCCCGCGCAGTTCTCGGCCAGGTCGTCGGCGAGCAGGCTCTGTTCCGCGGGGATCCCGGAGCGGCGCACGGCGAGGTCGAAGACGGCCCGGTCGGGTTTGCGGCAGCCGGACTCGAAGGACATGACGAGATCGTCGAAGTCCTGGGGCGGCACCATCAGGCGCCAGTACGGGTCCCAGCCCGGCGGCATGTTGGACAGCAGGCCGATGTGGATGCCCGCTGCCCGCAGCCGGCGCAGTTCGTCGATCCAGGGCTGGTTGACCCGGCGGTCGGCGAACCAGCGCTCGGCGAAGCCGGACATGTCGGCGCGGACACCGAACAGGTCGCTCAGGGCGGCCTCCACCTGCCGTCCCCATTCCTCCTCGGTGAGCAGCGGGGTGTCGAGGACCTCCATCGAGCCGGCGCCGTGCGCGTGCCCGACCGCCCGCATGGCGGCGTGCAGCATGGGTGGCCGCAGGCCGCCGGCCCGCTCGCAGAAGGACTCGACCGCCCACGGCAGCGGCGGGGTGAGCACGCCGCGGAAGTCGGTCCACACGGCGCGGATGACCGGGGCACTCGAGGGAGTGGGCGACGGGGTGGCCGACGCGGTGGATTCGCCCGTCAACAGACCGCTCCCGCCGGGGATTCGGACGCCACGTCCTCCTGGAGACGTACCGTGGCGGTGGCCACCGTGCGCCCGGACTGCTCGAAGACGACGTCGAGGACGTCCGTACCGGCGGCCGGCATCCTGGAGCTGAGCACGACGGGCGCGTCCAGTTCGGCGAAGGCGAGGAACGCCGCCTCCACGCCGAGCACATGGGTGCGCTCGAGCCCGCGGCCGCGCCAGTAGGCGGCCAGCATGCCGAGCTGGCGTGCGCCTTCGAGCAGGGTCATGGCCGGGTAGTGGTCGTACTCGTGGTCGAACAGGCTGCGGTTGCCGAAGTCGGGGACCAGGTGGGCCGTCAGCAGCCCGTCGACGAAGGCGGGCGAACCGAGGACCACGTTGGCGCGCGAGGCCCGGCCGACCTGCTCGGGAGCGATGGCCCGGAACCGGTCGGGCACCGGGACCTCGCGGGTGGAGGGTGCGACCCCGCCCCGCTGGTAGGCGCGCAGCGCGGCGTACTCGTCCTTGGTCATCGCGCTGACCTGCATGGAGGCGACGCCCACGGGCCTGTCGTTGAAGGTCAGTTGCTGGCTGACGGAGACCTTGCGGACCCGGTCGGACTTCATGCGGACGGACGGGTACTCCGTGAGCAGCCGCAGCTCGCCCGGGGTGTCGCCGAGGCGCAGTGGCTCGGGGTCCGTCAGCTGCACGGACACCTCGTTGACCATGAAGGAGGTGTCCATGGGGATGTCGAGGAAGGTGTGGGCCGCGCACACGGCGGCCTGGCGGGAGGCCTCCAGGACGAGCAGGACGTCGGTGACGGCCGGGCTCTGGACGTGGTCGTTGTAGTAGCCGTGCGAGAGCGGGGTCTGGGCTCCGGCGAGGTAGGCGGATTCCGCGACCTGGCGGGCGTCGGTGACGAAGACCTCGGCCACGGCGGTGCGGTGCACGAGGTGGCGGTCGACGGTGTGGGCGAAGCGTATGTGGAGGGCCGGTTCGGCTTCGAAATCGGCCGGGGCGGTCTCGGTCATGGTGAGGGCTCTTTCGTGCGTTCGTGGAGCGACACGGACGGGTCGGCGGGGCGGCGGGGCGGCGGGGCGGCGGCGGACGCGCAGCGAGGCCGTCAGCGGCGGACGCGCAGCGAGGCGGCCGCGGCGACGGCTCCGGCCCCGAGGACCAGGCCCGTGGCGGCGAGGGTGGCGGTGTCCGGGTGGATCAGCGCCTGGCCGCGCAGCGCCTGCCAGGTGACCACGGCCATCAGTCCGGCCCAGACGGAGCCGAGGACGATCACCAGCCGGGTCGCCACCGCCTCGTCGGCGAGGCGCGGTACGGACTCCTCCGCTACGGCGGCCCGCGCTACGGAGCCCTGCGCCACGGAGCCCTGCGCTACGGAGCCCCGCGCTACGGCGCCCCGCGCCTCCGAGCCCTGCTCCCCCGCCCCCCGCGAGCCGCGCCGCCGCCGCCGGCGGCCGGCCGCGCCGAGGAGCAGTGCGGCGGCGGGCAGCACCTGCAGGGCGTGGATGCCGATGAAGTGCGGGATGCGCAGGTCCCCGCCCTCGGTGCTCCAGTTGGTCAGGGGCATGCCGGGACCGCCGTCGGCAACGCCGACGTTGTGCGCGCCGACGAGGGTGGGCAGGCCGGCGTCGAGGGCCTGCTGCTGCTCCGGGGTCGGCGGGTTCATGAGCATGCCCAGCGCCATGCCCACCACGGCGAGGGCGAGTCCGAGGCGGATGGCCCAGCGCAGCGGGCGGGGGTGCGAGCCGTCCCGGGCCACCAGCACCGCGGCCACGAGGTTGGACGTCCACAGCACGATCACGGCGACCGTCATGCTGTTCATGAAGGCGGTGTCGACCGGGGTCGTCTGGTTGAAGTGGCTGTACGTCCCCCGCCACGCCTGGACCGAGATGATCACCGCTTCGGCGAGCGAGCTGAGGGCGATCATCGTTCCGGCCCACCAGGCGGTCCTGGGGAACCTCCGGATGCGCGGAATCAGCCAGGCCAGGGTGGCGCCGTAGACGGCGAGCGAGAAGGCGAAGTGCAGCGGCTTGAGCCAGATCGGCGCGCCCGCCAGGAGCCGGTCGTCGGCGGCCAGGCCGATCAGCGTGGCCAGCGCGAGGAGGCCCATCGCGGCGGAGAACACGGCCAGGGGCCCGTGGAGGGCACGCCGGGCGGCGGGCCGCGGGGTCCCGGTGGCGCCGGACGGGCCGGACACCCGGCAGGCACCGTCCGTACCCGGCGCACCGCCCGTACCCGGTGCACCGCCCGCACCGGCATCGCCGCGCGGATCCGTGGACGCGCTTTCGCTGATTACTGAGGACGAGGACATGGAATTCCTTTTCTTCGCCACACCCGATCGGGGGGCGTGTCACGGAATTCAGCATGGGCATAGCCCGGGGGCTCCTCAACGCCTTTGCCACCAAGGAGCAGTGCCACTGCCTCCAAAGTGACATCGGGGGGTACACCGCTGCTGCCACTTGCGGTCCGGCGCCCGGCACCTTGGGGGCAAAACCCTGTCGGCAGCCGATTCGGCCTGCCAGATTCCTTTCCGTAGCCGGCGGCAATCGTCGGCACTGGAGGGGAGTTCACCATGTCGAATAGCACGGTCGCGCTGTCGTCGGAAGAGATCCTGGCCCGCGTCCAGGTCATCGTCGCCGACGAGCTGGAGCTCGACGGGGATCCCAAGGACCTGGACCCCACGGCCCACTTCGTCGAGGACTACGACGCCGACTCGCTCGCGCTGATCCAGATCCTGGCCCGCATCGACAAGGAGCTGGGCATCTCGGTGCCGGTCGACCAGGCCGAGAAGCTGACCGACCTCGCCACCCTGGCCGGGCACGTCAGCGCACTGGCCGAGGCGGCTCCGCGTGCCTGACCCCACCACGCGCCGCGTGGTGGTCACCGGGCTCGGCGCGGTGAGCAGTCTCGGCATGAGCGCCGAGGCCCTCGCCACGTCGGTCCGGGAGGGCCGCAGCGGCATCTCTGCGATCCGTTCCTTCGACACCACCGGCTTCCCCGGCGTGATGGCGGGCGAGGTCCACGACTTCGATCCCCGCGCCGCACTGCGCACGCTCGACACCGAGCGCTGGGGCCGTTCCAGCCTGCTCGCCGCGGCCGCCGCGGCCCAGGCCGTGGAGGACGCCGGGCTGGACCGTGCCGAGCTGGCCAGGGCCCGCTCCGGCTCCGCCATGGGCACCACCAGCGGCGAGGCTCCGGCCGTGGACCGGCTCACCCAGGAGTGGGTGCGCGGCGGCCTGAAGAGCCTGTCCCCGCACCTGGTCTCCCAGGTTCCCGCGGGCCGGATCGCGGCCGCCGTCAACACCGAACTCGGCCTGACCGGCGAGGCGCAGACCCTGCCCACCGCCTGCTCGGCCAGCAACTACGCCATCGGGTACGCGGCCGATCTGGTCCGCACCGGCGAGGCCGACTACATGATCGCGGGCGGCGCCGACTCGGTGAACCGCTATACCCACGCGGGGTTCCTGCGCCTGGGCGCCCTCGCCGAGGAGGTCTGCCGGCCGTTCGACAAGGACCGCACCGGCATCCTGACCGCCGAGGGCGGCGTGGCCCTGCTACTGGAGCCGCTGGAGCGGGCCGTGGCGCGGGGCGCGACGATCTACGCGGAGGTGCTCGGCTACGGGCTCAGCTGCGATGCCAAGCACATGGTGCACCCGGACTCCGGCAGCATCGCCGAGTGCATCCGCAGGGCGCACCGCAACGCGGGCATCACCCCGGACCAGGTCGACTACATCAGCGCCCACGGCACCGGTACGCCGACCAACGACGTCACCGAAGTCGCCGCGATCCGCGAGGCCTTCGGCGACCGGCTGCCGCCGGTCAGCTCCGTGAAGTCGATGCTCGGCCACACCATGGGCGCGGCCAGCGGCTTCGGCGCGCTGATCTGCTGCAAGGCGATCCAGCAGGGCTTCCTGCCGCCCACCGCGAACCTGCGGGAGACGGACCCGGCGCTCGGCCCCGGCCTGGACCCGGTGCCGAACACGGCCCGGCCCGCCGAGGTGCGCATCGCGCAGAACCACGGCTTCGCCTTCGGCGGCAACAACGCCATCACCATTCTGGGGAAAGTGTCATGACGACCACTCTCGCGGCGGCGCACGCACAGCCGCTGACCGTGCCCGGGCCCGACCTCTCGGACCTGCCGGCCGTACGGCCCCTGGCGGTCACGGCCCACGGTGTCGTCTCCCCCGCGGGCATCGGGCTCGACGCGCTCGGCGAGGCGCTGCGCGGGACCCGCGCGGCGTGCGCGGACGTGGACCAGCTCCCGCTCGGCGAGGCGGCGTCCGACGGCATGCCCGGCCCGGTGCGGGTGGTACCGGAGTTCAAGATCGCCGATTACGTCGGCCGCAAGGGCACCCGGCACCTGGACCGCACGACCGCGCTGGGCCTGGCGGCCACGGCCGTACTGCGTTCCGCGTCGGCCGGGCTGGACGAGGACCCCCGCTGGGCCACCACCGGGGTCGTGCTCGGCAGCACCTCGGGCAGTGTGCGCAGCAGCAGCGAGTTCGCCCTGGACACCCACGTCCAGGAGCGCCCGTACCTGGTCAACGCGGCCGCGTTCCCGAACACCGTGATGAACTCGGTCACCGGCCAGGTCGCCATCTGGCACGGCCTGCGGGGCATCAACGCGACGCTGTCGGGCGGCACCACGGCCTCGCTGGCCGCCTTCCGGTACGCACGCAACGCGCTCGCCCAGGGCCACGCCGACCGGCTCCTGGTCGGCGGTGTCGAGGAACTGTGCCCGCAGACCGCCTGGGGATGGACGGCGACGGGCGGCCTGACCGGCGACGCGCCGGTCGGCGAGGGCTGCGCCGTGTTCGCCGTCGAGGACCTCGAGGCCGCTCGGGAGTCGGGGGCGCGGGTGCTCGCCGAAATCCTCGCCGTCGAGACCGCGTTCGCACCCGAAGGCGTACGTCCGGGCCTCGCGGGAGCCCTCACCGGCTGCATCGCGCGCGCCCTGGCGCGCAGCGGTGTGCAGGCCGGCGAGGTCGGTCTGGTCGCCCTGGGCGCCACCGGGCTGGCGGGGCTCGAGGGAGCTGAACGGCGCGGTGTGCAGAGGGCGCTGGGCGGACCCGGGGCCGCGGAACTTCGGGTCAAGGACGTGACCGGAGAGGCGTACAGCGCCAACGGTGCCCTGCAGCTGGCCGCGGTGCTCGCCCACTGGCAGGGAACGCCGGCCGGTGCCGGCCGGGTCGCCCTGATCACCGGCGTCGGGCACGACGGCAACGTCGCCTGCCTGGTCGTCCGGGACGGAGCCGGGCGATGACGGACACGGCCACGGGCGTGCTCGTCGTCGGCGCCGGGCCGGCCGGGCTCACCGCCGCCACCGGCCTGCTCCAGCAGGGCGTCGCGGTCCGCGTGATCGACAAGGCGGAGCGGCCCAACCCGCACGCCAAGGCGATCACCTTGTGGCCGCGCGCCCTGGAGGCCCTGCACCGGCTGGGCGCCGCCGAGGAGATCCTCGACCGGGGCCTGGCGCTGCACGCGCAGAACTACCACTCGGGCGGCAAGCAGGTGGCCCGGCTGACCTTCCGCAAGGTCGGCGACACCCGGTTCCCCTTCGCGGTGGCGCTGCCCCAGCAGCAGACGGAGGAGGCGCTGCGCCACCGGTTCGAGGAGCTGGGCGGGCGCATCGAGTTCGGTGTCCGGCTGGCCTCGCTGAGCCAGGACGCCGGGGGCGTCACCGCCGGGGTGCGGCTCGGCGAGGAGGCCTCGGAGATCCGCGCGGGCTGGGTGATCGGCGCCGACGGCGCGCACAGCGCCGTCCGTTCGTCGATCGGCGTCGGCTACGAGGGCGAGACGTACCCGCAGCAGTTCCTGCTGTCCGACGGGCCGTGCGAGACCTCGCTCGCCCCGGACGAGGCCCACTACTTCATGACCGCCAAGGGCGTGCTCGTCGTGGTCGGCATGCCCGGCGGGAACTTCCGGGTGTTCACCAGCCTCGCTCCCGATGCCGCCGTCTCCGAGGACGTGCGCTCCGAGGTGCAGCAGGCGGCCTCCGAGCGCTGCCCGGTGCCGATCGAGCTCACCGGGGAGCACCGCACCGGTGTCTTCCGGGTGCACCGCAAGGTCGCCGACCGGTTCCGCACGGACCGGGTGCTGCTGATCGGCGACGCCGCGCACATCCACAGTCCGGCCGGCGGGCAGGGCCTCAACACCGGGATCGAGGACGGCGCGACGCTCGCGTGGCGACTGGCCTCGGTGGTCCGCGACGAGGCCCCGCTCCGGACCCTGGACCGCTGGGAGGACGAGCGGCGCGCGGTCGCCCGGAGCGTCCTGGACGACACCGACCTGCAGACCAGGCTGTGGATGATGAAGGGCTGGAAGCGGAACGTGCGCGACCTGGCCCTGCGGGCCTTCGAGCGCACCGGCGTCCTCGACCGGTTCGTCACCCCCCGCCAGACGCAGCTGTCGCTGGTGCACGCCGGCGCCCGCCGCGGGGCCGGACGGCTGCGCGAGGGAGCCCGGCTGCCGGACGTCCGCCTGGCCGCCACCCGGCCGCTCGACGGGGTGGCCGGGGAGCGGCTGCACGACCTGCTGCCCGGCGACCGGCCGCTGCTGCTCGTCCTGGCCGCCGACCAGCGCGACGCGGAGCGCACCGCCGAGGCCGCCGAGGCCGCCGCCGCGCTGGCCGGTCCCGGCCACCGCACGGTCCTCGTCTCCACCGTTCCCTCCCCCCGGGACCGGTCCGCCCCACCCGTACTCGCCGACCCGGTCGGAGCCCTGCACGCCTCGCTCGGCGTACGGGGTCCCACCGTCTGCCTGGTCCGGCCCGACGCGGTGGTCTCCACGGTCGGCCCGCTGGCCGACCTGCGCCTCATCCGCGACATCGTGGCCGCCGCGCCGCGCTCGCACCCCGACCCGTACGGGCATCCGGATCCGTCCGCCGTACGGGACCCCCTCGCGGAGCTCGCGTAGCCGACCCGGCTCGCGTGGCTCGCGCCGCTCATCTGGCCGCTCATCCGAAGGAGCCCGTTCCCATGACCACCCCCGACGCCCGGCCTGCCGCCGGGAATCGCCCGGGACTCACCCTGCTCGTGGTGTGTCTCGGCGTACTGATCGTGCCGCTCGGCGTCAGTGGCACACCGGTCGCCCTCCCCGACATCGGGCGCGAACTCGGCGGCAGCCTGGCCTCCCTGCAGTGGGTGGTCAACGCCTACAACGTCATGGCCGCCAGCCTGATGATGGTCGCGGGTTCGCTGTCCGACAAGCTGGGCCGCAAGAAGATGTTCGCCTTCGGCACCGGGCTGTACGCGGCCTCGCTGATCGCGACCGTGCTGGCGCCCAGCGTCCTCGTGATCGACATCGCCCGCGGTCTCGCCGGTGTCGGCGCCGCCGCGCTGATGACCTCGGCGACCGCGATCGTGGCCACCACCTTCGACGGAGCCGCCCGCGCCAAGGCGTTCGCCGTGGCCGGTACGACGCTCGGTGCCGGTCTGGCACTCGGCCCGACGACCAGCGGCCTGCTGGTGGGCACGTTCGGCTGGAAGTCCGTGTTCTACGTGCACCTCGCGCTCGTGGTGCTCTCGATGCTGGGGCTGCCGTTCCTCAAGGACTCCCGCAACCCTGATGCCGGACGCATCGACTGGGCGGGCACCGTGACGTTCAGCCTGGCTCTCGTGCTGTTCACCCTCGGCGTCATTCAGGGCCCCCAGGACGGCTGGGGCAGCGCGGTCGTGCTCGGGCTGTTCGCGGGCGCCGTGGTGCTGATCGCGGTCTTCGCCGCGGTGGAACGGCGCAGCCCGGCCCCCATGTTCGACCTGTCGCTGTTCAAGGAGCGCCGCTTCTTCGCGGTGAACCTGCTGAACGTCGCCTTCTCCTTCGGCTTCATCGGCCTGCTGCTGGTGCTGCCCGCCTACCTGATCGGCGCCAACGGCGCGGGCAGCGAGGCGGCCGGCCTGACCATGCTGCTGCTGACCGGACCGGTGCTGGTCTGCCCGCTGATCGGCGGCAAGATGGTCGCCGCCGGTGTGCAGATGCGCGTGGTGCTGGGGCTCGGGCTGCTGCTGATCGCGGTGGGCTGCGGCTGGCTGACGGTCGCTCACCCCGGCATCGGCGTGCTCGGGCTCGCCGGCCCGCTGCTGGTGGCCGGAGTCGGCGTGGGCCTGATCATGGGCGTCCTGGACGGCGCGGCCGTCAGTACGGTGCCGCCGGCGCGGGCCGGTATGGCGGCGGGCATGTTCAACACCATCCGCCTCGCCGCCGAGGCGATCGCGGCCGTGGTGATGGTCGCGGCCCTGGCCTCCGTGGTCCGCTCCCGGATCTCCGACGGGCTCTTCGCGTACATCGGCGGGCAGGACTCGCCCGCCACGGTCGCCGACCAGGTGGCCAGCGGCGGCGCGGCCGACGTGCTGGGCGACGCGCCCGCCGGGCTGCGGGACTCCTTCCTGGAGTTCCTCTCCCAGGGGCACACCGACGCGCTGCGCGTCGTGCTGTGGGCCTCGGCCGCGCTGTGCGCGATCACGGCGCCGGTCGTCTACCTCATGTTCGCCGAGCGGGGCGCCGCCCAGGCCTCCCCGGCCGGGCAGTCCGACGAGGCGTACGGGGCTCGCGAGCAGACCCTCGTCGAGAGCTGAGCCGTCCGTCCGCCGGGCCCGCCCGGCGGACGGCACCTGGTCCGCCGGGTCCCCGGGTGCGCGTCGCGCACCCCGGGGCCCCGCGGGGTTCTTCTTCCCCCCGACCAGCCCCCCCTCCCCCACACACCCAACACCCCCCACGGTCTCCCCCGGTTTCCCAGCGCCTCCCCCCCCCAAAACAC